>NZ_JAUSUQ010000010.1 GCF_030814135.1 Caldalkalibacillus uzonensis
TGGGCTTAGTTTCCTATTGCCTTTTTTCGCTACACCTCCGTTAAAGCAGCGATTTTGTTCAAATTAGTCTCTTGACATCATACCGCTGCTCTTTTCAACGGTGCTCCTTAAATTTAGCGGGAATTCGAAAGAGATAATGACTGAGAAAGTTTAAAAATGGCTTTTTTGTGCTGCCCATAACACCTGTCCATTCTGCTCCAATCATTACAAATACAACCAATGAAATGATCAAAAGATTTCCAATCCACATTGTCGTTTGAGTTAGAAATATGGCTGCTAAGCTAAATATTGAGCTAATCCCATAAATAATTAGCACTGCAGTGCGATGGGAATAGCCCATATTTATAAGACAGTGGTGCAAGTGTTTTTTATCTGGTGATGTAATAGGTTGTCTGGATCTAAAACGCCGAATAATAGCGAATATCGTATCAAAG
The DNA here is from genome assembly GCF_030814135.1 of Caldalkalibacillus uzonensis. Lineage (NCBI taxonomy): Bacteria > Bacillati > Bacillota > Bacilli > Caryophanales > Bacillaceae > Caldalkalibacillus > Caldalkalibacillus uzonensis. The sequence continues at coordinate 435 of NZ_JAUSUQ010000010.1, forward strand.
ATTGGCACACCTAAAATAAGAATGGGAATAATGAATGAAGTGACTGTTACATTTTTAAAACCTAGGACAGATAAAGCTCCTAAATAAAAGCCTAAATAAAGAGAACCAGAGTCCCCCATAAAAATTTTAGCCGGATAAAAATTATGGAAGAGGAAACCAAGTGTTGCTCCTAGCAATATAAGGGTAAATGTAAAAACTAACAGGTTACCCATCATAAGGGCCATAATACATATTGTTCCTAATGTAATGGAAGAGACTCCAGCAGCTAATCCATCAAGGCCATCTATAAAATTTAATGCATTCGTAACACCTACAATCCAAACAATGGTTATGATCCACGACCAGTTTCCAAAATAAACCGGATCCTCGATAAGCGGCAAATTGATAAATTCTATTCGTATACCTCCGTGGACGACAAGCATGGCAGCTAGTATCTGAGTTATTAGTTTGGTTTTAACTGAGAGGTCATATATGTCATCCAGAATACCCACCACACCAATAAAAAGACTGCCCATGATAATCCATTTTACCGGTTCTTGAGATAGGTCCGTAAAGAATAAGGTAGATAAAGTGACAGCGACAATAATTCCCAAGCCCCCTAACCTTGGCATGGTTTTACTATGGACCTTTCTCTCATTCGGGCGGTCTGTTGCACCAATAAAGATGGCTAATTTTTTGATTAAGGGAGTTATACATAAAGTGATCAAAAAAGGTAATATAAAGTAAAATAACCAATTCATTTTGCATCTTTCCCTTATTCATAGTAGTATATGATTAGCAAAATGTGTTTTTTAAAACAACTTTCGACATACAAACTATGTTTATTATAGCAGATTGTAAAGGTCAGGCAAATAAAGTTCTCAAATCGGGAAAAAATGTGCGAAAGGAATTAAACAATGAAAGTTCGAACATGGATTGCTATCTTTTTTGCAGTTATACTATCCGTTTATGTCGGAATGACTATTCAAAAAAAACATCCGATGGATCAACTGTTGACTGACACAATTCAACACATTAATCAAACTCGTGTTATTTCTTTTAAATCAGGTTTTTCAATTAACTATTACGATAAAGACTTTGACTTAATCGATCAGTGGCAGTTTAAACGCAGGGGTGTGTATGATGCTTGGAGCAAGTACATACATTATGAAAATTTAACTCGGTTTGAAGAGATCGTTTCTACTGTTGATGATGATGAAGATAAAGAAACTTCACTGACTCCGCAATTTGAAGGAAATACCGTTCTTTTGCCTATAAAGGAGGCATATTACAAAAACCGCATGTATTTTACAAAAAGCAGGGTAACAAATGAGTGGAATTATCAAGAAAAACAGTCCTTTGATTTACTGGAACTACTTCCTTTTAACTCGGAGCTTATCAACCGCTATGCACACCATTACCGCTCTGAAAACCGAGGTCCCTTTGTTGTTTTGTTCTTTTCGGTTGACCCTAACTATTTAACACGTACATTTCCTGATATTTTGATAGCGGACAACCATCACTTTCCACTGGAGTTTCTTCAAGGAACAATAAAACTATTGGTTTACCCTGACTCTCCTATCCCCAAAAGGGCATATTGTACTTACATGATTAAAAATATAGACACTGGCGATATATTTGAGTACAACATTGATGTATATTACAGTATAAATTCTAATTATACTGTTGATGAGGAACCTGCGATTCCGGAATATATTAAACAAATATCCAAGAAATAAATGGAGATATAATCTGCTTTGTTAACCCTAACTTGGCAGTGACAAAACTACTGAGATACATGCCACCTTTCAGGTGGCATTAACACTATATCAGACTGTTTGGATATTGGTATTATTTGTTCCCTGGCAGATGGAAAAATACGCATTTAGCAAAAAAAGGACAAAAGTACCAAAAAAAATCTTTTTCGTGGAAGGAAATTGAAAAGATATGTCGAAAAAGGGTACGTACTTTGATAATATCTGTCTAAGAAACTTGTCTCAAATTGCATTAAGTTTATAAGGAGTTGCAGGGGATGAGAATCAAAAAAAGTCACAATAGGTATCTGGTCATTATCCTGTTATTACTATTTTTATCGTCTTTATTTTGCGGACAAGCACAAGCTTATTATCCTGATATTGGAAACTCGACTGCAAAATATGCGATTATTGCTTTAAGCGATGTAGGGATTATAAAAGGGCATAAGGACGGTACATTCAAACCAAATAATCCAATAACACGAGCGGAATTTGCTGTGATACTGGCGGGTATTCTTAACCTTCCCGATCAGCCCGAAAAAGCAAAACATTTTAGAGATGTCCATAGTTGGGCCCGAGGTGCTGTTGGGGCTTTGGTCAATGCTAATATTGTCGCTGGCAAAGAAGCAACCTTCTTTGGAGCGGATGATTATCTCACCCGGGAAGATATGGCTGTCTTCTTTGTTCGTGCACTAGGTTATCAACAGCAAGCTGAGTCGTTAAATTTAAACTTACCATTAAAAGATGTTCGATACATATCTAATTATGCTGTACGTCACGTTGCTTTTGCGTATAATATTGGTCTTATTAATGGGTATACAAATGGACATTTTGGCCCGAGAGATCTCAGTAAACGGGAGCAAGTGGCCCATTTAGCCTATCAGGTTTATAAAAAAAGGGCGGATTATACTAATGCTGCCAACAACCTGATTAAAAATCATCAACCCGTTAAGATCTTTATTGATCCTGGTCATGGTGGCAGTGACGCAGGTGCTGTTAGTCCTATCAATAAAATCAAAGAAAAAGATATTGCTCTGGAGATCTCCCTAATTGCGGCAGAAATTTTGGAGAGAGAATATGCCGGGGTTGTTGTCAGACTGAGCAGAACTACAGATGTATATCCCACATTATCCGAAAGAGTGGCTATGGCAAATAATTGGTCTGCAGATTATTTTGTCAGCATTCATCATAATGCTGGTGGGGGAACAGGGTTTGAAAGTTATAGATATGGAAATAATCAACAAACTGTAGATTTGCAACGTCAAATACACACTCATATCGCCACTCATTTGCAAAATTCATACGGACTTAGAGACCGAGGTATGAAGACGGCAAACTTTTATGTTTTAAGATATACATCAATGCCAGCCATTTTACTAGAGCTGCTATTTTTGGATCATGCTTATGATGCGTCACTCTTACAGCAAAAAAGTTTTAGGCAGTATTTAGCACATTTAGTTGCAGAGGCCATTGCTAAGGCACACGGGTTGGAGAAAAAGCAATACTATTAAAAGACAAACTTGGATGTGATATATTATGATTAAGTTAAATAGGTTAACTATACTTTTATTATCGGTCATTTTTTTTGCCATATTTGTTGTCTTTAGTATTGATGTCCGTGCTAATGATGACCACGCTAAAGAACACCAAGAATATATTATTAAATTGGCTGATGAAAAATGTAATGAAGAATTAACCTCTATTCCCGGAGTTGGTAAGGTCAATGCTGAAAATCCTTATCGAAATGTGGTTACGGTACATGTGGAAGAAAATGAGTTTCAACTACAGCGTGCTTATCGACATCGATGTGTAGAAAAAATAGAAAAGAATCATAAGGTAGAATTACTATCCTCAAGTAAATATGTTCAATACCATATTGATCAGCTCAATGTCCCGGCGGCTTGGGAGTTTGAAGGGGAATATTCTCCTATTGTCGCTGTGGTAGACTCAGGGGTCAATCCGCATTTCCTATTTGCGGATAGGCTTCTAGAGGGTTTTAATGTAACAAATTGGACGACTGATACATTTGATAGAGAAGGTCATGGAACAGCAGTAGCAGGTCTTATTGCAGCAAATAGAGATAATGATGTAGGCATTGCAGGTATGAGCCGTAGTTACATTTTGCCGGTGAAGGTTGAAGATGATTGGGGCAACATATTTATATTTGATGTGGTTAATGCGATAGACTGGGCTGTTGCAAACGGAGCGGATATTATTAATTTAAGCTTAGGTACTGTGCTGCCCGATGATCCTTACAAGTCCACACTTTATGAAGCAGTGCGGGATGCTTATCAACAAGGAGTGATTATAGTTGCTGCTGCAGGAAATTACGGTAATCATCCCGAGATAGGTGGTAACGCTGAGGTATACCCGGCGGCATACCCTGAGACCATCTCAGTGGCTGCAGTAGACCAGAACAATCAGAAGGCTTCATTTTCTAGTTATGGCCCTACAGTAGATTTAAGTGCCCCTGGAGTAGATATTATTTCCACATCCCATGATGATCATTTTATTATTGTGGATGGAACGAGTTTTTCTGCACCTATTGTCACAGGCATTGTCTCCCAAATCCTTAGTTTCGACCGAAATTTCACTCCAGATCAAATTAAGACCATACTAAAGAACGGTACTCTTCCCATTCCAGATAAACGGGTAGGTGCAGGTGTGGCTGATGCTTATTATGCCAATCACATTGCTTTTCACAGGAAAAGCGATCTTACACCTGTATTGGCAGATATACACAAATCTTATGCCCGATTTGAGATTCTGTACTTATATGATCACGGCATCATTTCTGGCAAGACCCAAAGCTTATTTGCTCCAGATGAAGAGATAGACAGGGGACAAATGGCTAAGTTAATATCAGAGGCACTTGGATTGCAAGTCGATGCTAACGTCAAAGGTTGTGATTTTCCAGATGTTCCCGCTAACAGATGGGATGCCCCTTACATTACCGCTGTTTGCCAGGCAGGAATAATGTATGGAAAAGGTGATGGCAAATTTTACGCCCGGGCTAAAACCACTCGGGAAGAAATGGCAGTAATTTTTATGCGTGCACTTGGATTGGCCAATAAAGCAGATGAACTGTCTTTAAACTCAAACTTTACAGATGCCCATTTGTTTAATAATTGGTCGAAAAACGAGATCGCATTGGCTGCTGAAATCGGTTTGATTAGAGGTATACAAAACCAAGATGGCAGTTACCGGTTCGATCCCAAAGGCACTACCCAGCGTCAGGCAGCTGCTCGACTCACATATGAGTTGTACACAAGGGGAGATTATTACCGCCAAAAGGCTGAAGAACTTAATTAACCATAAACAATCGGATGTTATTAAAATTCTAATTTGGTGTGAAAAATCAACAAGCAGGAGGAGATTATTAATTATGAAGAGAGTCATCCACCCCTATCATTATTTTTCTATTGTTATCTTAGTCTGCCTCATAGGGTTAGGTGGACTAGGATATACTGTCAAGGCTGAACAACAGGATGAAACACCGGAATATGATTTTGTGGGAGAGGGCTTTACGATTATTGAACATGACTTCATTCTCCCTGAAGACAATGGAAAGTGGCAAGTGACAGGACGACAGGGCTACCTTATTATTCAGTTGGACAGTGGTAAAGATGCAGTGGAAATAGAAGTATTAACAAATGGACCAGCTGTATATACACAGGAAGGAAATAATCATCATCTTATTCACGGTAATGACAACAGGTTAAAACATCTCATCCAGCCGAAGTCTACTGAGCAAGAAATCCCCATCTACTTTTTTATTCCTGCTGAAGAAAATATCTCTAATCTCATAGAATCAATCAAAGGCGTCAGTAAGTCCAGTAAAATTGAAAAAATGTCAGCTAACAATTTACTTAATGTCTGGGGCGGGGGCAATGGACACCGCATTGGCATGTCCCAATGGGGAGCACAGGGTCTTACCATAAAAGGTGTCGGTTTTAGGAATATTTTAAATCACTATTATCCGGGGACAAAATATGAAAAAAAATATGATGACCAAAATCAAATGGTAACGGTGACGCTAGATTACGATTCTGAAATCGGTGATGGGAGTTCCAGAACGTCCTGGACTATTAATGTTCCTAATGGCGGGGTGCTTGTTGATCATAACAATAACCCAGTAAAGACGATCCCGGCCAATCAAGATTATCAAGTTACTACGAGTGACTTTCCGCAAGGGGTCAGTCAATTGACGTTGCAACCTAATAACAAAGGATATTCTATTGTTAAGAATCTGCTACATAGGGACGGCAAAACACCCCGCCAATATGAAGGAACTTTGATATTTATCCGGTCAGGGAATGGTATCAAACTCCAAAACAAGGTATCGTTACATGACTATTTGATTGGTGTGGTGCCTTATGAAGCAATGGCCTCTTGGGAAGTGGAGGCACTTAAAGCACAGGCCGTGGCGGCGAGATCATATGCAGCTTACAGATCTTTTAATATGGTTGATTCCATAGTACACCAGGCTTACTACGGAAGATATACTGATTCGACCTATGGTCCAAAGATCCAAAATGTGGTAAAAGAAACGGCAGGTTATGTGCTTACTTACAGTGGAAAAGTAGCTGATACGGTTTATAGTGCCGGTAATGGCGGCTGGATTGAACAGGCTTGGAGCCCGGCTGGTCATCCTTATTTAACAGCCAGGAAAGATGAATTTAAGTTGCCTTCTGGAAGTGTCATTATTCCCGAACAGCACTCCAATAATAATGGTGATGGCCCACATAGCTTATCATATTATCGCTGGGCACCTATTACTGTGGATCCAGGTGTCGGAAGTATTCAAGACATTACAGTTGAACGCACCCCGGGAATGGGAGCCAGAACAGTTACAGTGCAGGGTTCAAACGGAACAAGGAAAATCGATGATCCCAGAAATTACTTTAACCGTACATCCAACTTTATATATTTCTACCCTTTTTATGATATTGAGAACTCCTATGCCAAAGAAGAAATTGCCCGACTTTATGAGGGAGGTGTTATTACCGGTCATCAACCTGAAGCGGCTTTCAAGCCCAACGATAACATTACACGGGCCGAGTTTGCCAAACTACTTGCCGGTGCTTTCAGATTAGCAGAACAACCTAGTGCCAATTATAAATTTACTGATGTCCATGATTGGGCCAAAGGGGCAGTAGGAGCCCTTTATGTCAACAACATTACGAAAGGATATAATGAAACAACATTTGGTTCTAATGACAATTTAACAAGGAAGGATATGGCCACATTTTTTGTTCGGGCTTTAGGATACGAAGAAGAAGCACAGCATCTGAATCTAAACACATCTTTTAAAGACCTTTCTTATTTGGGTGCAAATGAGGAACAGGCAAAACGAAATATTATATTTGCCACAGAGATCGGCTTGATTAACGGCTATAATGCTGAGCGTTACGCCCCAAATGACTTGGCAAAAAGAGAACAAGTAGCTCGTCTTGCTTATGAAGTATATTTTAATGGTGATCAATATAGACAAAAGGCCGAAGAATTACTAAGGAAGCACAACTAAGTGCTTCCTTCAAAAGTTTGTAGGAGTGAAAGACTGATGTTCAAAAGAAACATTGTGGTGGCCTTACTATTTTTAATGATAATAATTCCACTCGTTATCACATTTTACAGTGGTAAAAAAAATCAAGAGACGCTGTTTAAGGATGTTTCCCCCAATGATGAAAATTATGATTTTATTCAGCAAGCAGTAAAACAAAAACTTTTAACAGGTTATGCTGACGGAACGTTTAAACCAGATAAGCCGGTAACAGAGGCCGAATTTCTGGCTATGCTTTATCGAGCCTATTATCCTGAACAAGAGGATAATGACAGGCTAGGTATTAAAAAATACTACAATTGGGCGGAATCACAAAGATGGAAAATCTTCGGAAAGGATTCGAGACAGAGAGAATTAACTTTGGTTGATGTGTCTGTTCTTTTGGCCAATGCACTAGGTTACCATTTGTCTGAAGATGGTTCAGTTCAGTTGCTATTAGATAAGGGCCTCTTAAATGAGGTTGCAGGACCTGACTTTGAAACATTTTATAATACAAAATTAACCAGGATACAAGCATTAAAACTTATTACTAATCTCAGAGAAAAAGTAGATCACTTACAAAAGCGCCCTTTACATCCATCCGAAGAGCCAGCCATCAAATCGGAGTTTGTTGACATATTTACTCCGGTAGAAAAATGGCTAATTGATCAGAATTATGATTACAGATTAACTGTATGGGCCCGTGAACTAGGTGTCATAGATAACGAAAAAGAAATTATTTATGCTAATTATTTTCATGAACATTCACCTTATAATTTTTTTGTTTTATATGAGGCTCAGCCAGAATATGTTAATTTAGCTCATAAAATATTTGAAAAAATGAATATTAAAATGGATGTTGGCAAGTTCTCAAAAGCGGTAAAAACGGTGATTGAAGAAAGAAAAAGCTCTTTCATTGAGGTCGATGATTGGACTGTAACTTTTTCAGCTGGCAATACAGATGAAATGATCCAAGTACACTTCTATAAATTAAGAAACTAGTTCCTGTTTAAATCACTTTTAAGTTCCATCTCCGTTAAGAAGCACTTATAATGTTAATGTATCATGAAGTATATATTGCCAAATAAGAAAAAAATATTAGGAATCTATGCAGGTGATTTTTAATGAGGCGCCAAGATAGGATAAGAAATCAAAGACAGCGAAGATATAAAGTAATTAGACGTATCTTGAAGGTTACTATTCTGATCATTCTTATTTCTTTTTTGGTCTATGCTGGATATATAGGCTCTAAAATATTTCTCTCTTGGTATAAAATACAAAGTTTAGATGACGACTTCAGTTATCATGATGATAAAATCACGAAACATAAAGATTATGAAGCTTTTACAATGCTAATCATGGGAGTTGATAACGAAGGTGGACAATTTGTGGGACGTTCTGATGTGTTAATGGTAGCTGTCTTTAACCCTAACACGCAGAAGATATCGTTATTGTCAATTCCCAGAGACACTTATACAGAAATTGCAGGCAAAGGCGTCTATGATAAAATAAATCATGCCTATGCATCTGGAATTAAAACTGCAATTAAAACTGTTGAAAAATTCCTTGACATCCACATCGATTACTGGGTAGTCGTTAACTTTGATGGATTTAGAGATTTTATAGATGTCCTTGGTGGATTAGAAATTGAGATTGAACGAGACATGTATTACCATATATGGGCTGAAAATTCAACGATAGATCTTAAGAAGGGTAAGAGAATGTTAAATGGTGAAGAAACGTTACATTATGTTCGTTTTAGAGCAGACGCTGAAGGTGACTTTGGCCGCAACCGACGACAACAACAAGTGATCCGTGCTGTCTTGGACCAGACGTTGGATATGCGCACTGTAACCAAAGTGGCTGATATTCTGGATGTTGTTGGAGAAAATGTACGTACAAACACTCCTGCGACTGAAATTTTAAGTATGGTTAAGCAATTTTCTTCTCTTTCCGGAGACGATGTAGAGACGATTTCATTTAAGGTAGATGTAGGAAGCATAGATGGCATCTCATATGTGTTCGTTGATGAAGAAGAGCAGTACCGTATCCAAAAGGAACTGAAGCAACGTCTCGAACCTAGTATGGTCACTGAAACAAAACAGTCCGAGCAGTCGCAAGGAGAGAATTATTAAGCTGGAAAAGATTAAACCATAATTTACAGTTCTTAAGCTGACCTTGCTGGCCCTGCCAGTGAAAAGGTCAGTTTTTTGTTGAAGATCAATACTGGGACATATTTTCGAGCCTAAACCACAAAACTAAAGATATAATCTCCGCCGCCATACGGTAAATAAACACAGCTTCGCTAACTATTTAGGAATCTTTAACGATCCTTGTTTGATTCATCATTTATCGAATGGAAGGGAATAACATGAAGCAACGAGCGTTGGTCAGCTTTGTTATCATCGCCCTTGTCTTAGCCGGTATAGTTTGGTTCACTTCCTCCCAATTGGATTTTCGCGAGGAACGCCCACAGGAACCACTGATAAGTCTAAGAGAAGAAACAGACAAGGAGACAGATAAGCATCAAGATAGCCTGGAAAAGCCAAATGTGAAGCCGGGTCAAACACTGAAAGTACCTAAAACAAGGCGTTCCAAAGCAAAGGATGGAATTCAGCCCCGTCCCTTCACTGTCCTATTGCTGGGCGTGGATGACCGTCAAGGCAATTTTGTGGGGCGTTCTGATGTGATTATGCTGGCTATTGTACGTCCCCAAGATCCATCCGTAACCCTTTTATCTATCCCCCGGGATACTTACGCCCCCATCGCTAACCGTGGAACGTACGAAAAGATCAACCATGCCTACGCTTATGGTAAGGAAACGGCACTGGCCACCATTGAAAACTTCCTGGATATTCCCATTGATTATTATGTGGCTGTCAATTTTAAGGGCTTTATCCAACTCATTGACTTACTGGGCGGCATCCGCCTTAATGTGGAGCGGGATGTGTCTTATCAGCACCGCTATGACGGCAATCAAGCCTTGTTTGTGCATAAAGGGGAGCAGGTCCTCTCCGGAGAGGAAGCGCTGCTTTATGTTCGCTTCCGCAGTGATGCGGAAGGGGATTTTGGCCGCAACAGGCGGCAGCAACAGGTGATTCGTGCGTTGGTGGATCAGGCTGTGGACATTAGAAACATCACTAAGCTGGCAGATATCATGGGGATTGTAGTCAAGCATGTACGTACCAACCTTCCCGTCTTGGACATGGTTCGTCTGGTTCATCAGTTGTCAACACTCACATCTGAACAGGTGGAGACCATTTCCGTTAAGGCAGATGTAGGCAACATCCGGGGCATTTCCTATGTGTTTATTGATGAAGAAGAACGTTTGCGGCTGCAGCAGGAGTTAAAGCGACGTTTGGAATAACGTGGACGTTCGTATATTTTTTTTCTCCTCTTGTCACCCTCTCCGAGCTGTTTTCGTAAATAAGGAGTAAAGCTTCGTTTCATTGGATCTGTTTTTGTGGGAAATCAGGAGGAGAGAACGGATGCGTTCATTCAAACGATATTCTATACAGGAATTTAAGCGTTATCTTCGCGGTGTTCAGGTGCGGCGCCGTATTGATCATATTCAAATTCATCACACTTGGCGTCCGCGCAAAAGCGATTATCAGGGGGAGCGGACCATTCAGGGCATGTATCACTATCATACTCAAACCAGGGGATGGCAGGATATTGCCCAGCATTTTACCGTTTCTCCAGACGGCTATATTTGGGATGGACGTTCGTTGGAGTTGAATCCGGCCGGTATTGCCGGCCATAACCAGGGCGGGCTCATGTTTGAAATGATTGGTAACTTTGACGAGGGAGAGGAGCGGCTGGAAGGGGACCAACTTCATGCAGTTGCCCATGCTGTGGCTGCCTGCCAGGAGCGGTTTGGCCTCAATGATGACAGAATCGTTTTTCACCGGGAGTATTCCGCAAAAACATGTCCGGGCACCAGCATTTCCAAGCGCTGGTTTATCGAACAGGTGCGACGTGTTCGGGGAGGCGGGCAGCTGTCGAGCCGTCAGACAAGAGTAAAGCCGGCTTCAGCTCAACCGTCATCTGGCGGGGAAGAAGTAAGATCCAGTACGAGTTCCTGGAACGGGCAAATTTTACGCCGGGGAGACAGGGGAGAGTTGGTGCGCGACCTGCAGCGTATGCTGGCTGAGCAGGGTTACCAGCCAGGTCCCATTGATGGCATTTATGGTCCCCAAACAGAAGCGGCGGTCAGACGGGCCCAGCGTGAGCTCAATATTGCAGTGGATGGGATTGCTGGTCCGCAAACTTACCGTGCGCTGACAGCAGCCAGCTGGAGAGGAGAAATATTAAGGAGGGGGGATTGGGGGAGGAAGGTACGTGACCTGCAGCGTATGCTGGCTGAACGGGGCTATCGGCCAGGTCCCATTGATGGTATTTATGGTCCTCAAACAGAGGCGGCGGTCAGACGGGCGCAGCAAGATCTGAACATTGCAGTGGATGGGATTGCTGGCCCGCAGACTTATCGGGCCTTAACTGCCCGTTAAGGGATTTCCACCGGTTGATCCACATAGACCAAGTCCCCCCACTCAAGTTGTGCTTGCCCATTGGTCAGGTTGGTCAGCCACTGGGCCTCTTTGTCTTCCTCGCCTGTTGGAATAAGCAGGGTTAAGGTGACAGTTTCAAGATATTGGGTGTTGCTGATCGTTAAGCCTCTGTTTTGGACTTCGTTTTGCACTTTGCCCAGCCAGGTGTAATCCACAGTGACATGCAGTTCCCGGTGCAACAGACGCCGAATGACTCCTGCGGCCTTAACCCCCTCTTTTGTGGCCTGGCCATAAGCCCGGATTAAGCCGCCTGCACCCAGCTTAATGCCGCCGAAATAACGGGTAACCACAACAACAGTGTCGTGCAGGCCGATTTTTTTAAGCACTTCCAGCATCGGTTTACCGGCGGTTCCGCTGGGTTCGCCGTCATCATTCGCTTTTTGATGTTCATGGTTTTCGCCGATGAGATAGGCGGAACAGTTATGGGTAGCTTGCCAGTGCATTTTTTTGATTTTATCGATAAATTGGACCGCTTCTGCTTCCGATTCGGCCCGGTTTGCATAAGCAATGAAACGGGATTTTTCAATGACGATTTCCCGTTCACCAAATCCTTTGACAGTGAGATAATTGTCCAGCATCAAGATACGCTCCTTCAAAAAAGATGAGATGGGTTGCCATCATGTTGGCCCTAAGGCTACAATAGTCTTAGACACCTTTAAGTATAGCGCGAGCAGGCAAATGTGCAAATGGGATAAAGACCGAGGAGCGGCTTGATGATGAATAGATGGCTAAAAAATGGAGGGGCATTGCTGTTTAGTGGACTGGCTTTTGTGGTCCTGATTATCTTGTTCTATTCTGTTTTCAGCCAGCCAGATCACCTGGTGGAAGAAAACGGGATGGAGCAGGGGTCTGAAGCTGGAGTTGAACAGATTGAGCTGGACAGCGATCAGCCTCTGACAGAGATGATACCGCCCGAGTTTCCATTTACAGAGGCGTTTGAGGAATATGAAGAATGGATGATTAAATGGAAACCAGGGTTCCCCAGACCGGAAGCAGATGGATTTGAAATTGTGGATGTGGACGACAAACTGCAAATTATGCTGGTCCGCCTTGAGAAGGGTGTGGACGCCAAGGACTGGTACAAGAGTTGGGCCCGGCGCACCGATATTGAGTATATCCGCCCTAATCAGCGGGTGGAGATTAAGAGCTGGCATGACCCACAAAACTTAAGTCCTGAACACGTGCGGGAAATGCAAGGCTATTTGCAGCAAATCAATGCCGAAGCGGGCTGGGAAGTGGCTGACCATAACGATGACATTACCATTGCCGTTGTGGATACGGGAGTTGATTTAACTCATCCGTTACTCAAAGATTTCTTAGTGGAAGGGGCCAACTTGGTTACTTACACGGAAGAGGAACAAGCAAAACAGGATATTGATCCTGCCCCGCAGGACTATAACGGGCACGGCACCCAAGTGGCCGGCATCATTGTTGCTGCGGAAAACGAGTGGGGCTATCGGGGGCTGCTCAGTTCGACGCAAATTATGCCGGTTAAAGTGATGCAGGATGATGGCAGCGGGTCGGAATTTGATGTGGCCCGGGGAATTTATCATGCGGTGGATCATGGGGCCGACATCATTGTGCTATCTGTAGGCTTCCCCTACGATTCAGAGTGGATGCGGGAAGCGGTAGATTATGCTTGGGAAAACGGGGTGCTGGTCATTGCTGCTACAGGCAATTCAAGTGAGCGGGACATTGCCATGCAGGTCAATTACCCAGCGGCTTACCCATCTGTCCTGGCTGTGGGTGCGGTTAATGATCAGGATGAACGGGAATCTTATTCCAATTTCGGTCCTGAAGTGGATGTGGTGGCACCCGGCACTGTTTACACCACCGATATCGGCGGGGGTTTTACCAAGATGGAGGGTACATCGATGGCTGCGCCCCAGGTGGCTGGTCTGGCAGCTTTAATCATGCATCAATATCCTGATTTAACCCCGATAGAAGTGCGCAATCATTTGCTTTATACAGCTGAAGATGTTGATCAGGAAGGATGGGACATCTTTACGGGTCATGGCCGGATCGATGTTGGCCTGGCCTTGACAACCCCTCCGGTCAAAGATATTTATGCCAATCACTCTCCGGACGATGCGGCTCCTTTCCCTATTGAAACGATGGTTTATTCTGAACTGAGGGACAAGGAAGATCTTGATTATTTTTACGTAGAAACGCCGTACCACGGGACACTTGAACTGGATATATATCTTCTGGTCGGCAAGTACGAAGGCATAGATCTCATCTTTTATCCCAACGGAGACGAAACCATGGCCCAAACCTTCACCATCCAGAAAGAGGAGAGACTCGTTCTGGAAGTTCCCCGGGGAACATCGCTGATCAAGCTGGCTTATAATGAAGGGGAGCGGCGCACAACGCCTGTGCCGTATCAAATCACCAATTCCTTTAACATATATGCCGATAGTCAACATCCCAACCACTCCCCGGATGAAGCGTATCCTTTACAGGGGAATGGCGAGGTCATTGTCGGCACTTTGCATGAGGAAAAATCTGAAGATTGGTTTTCCTTTGAGGCACCTGGTCCAGGTAAAATGGAAGTGATTGTAACGGTACACACGTCCCGTTTGGATCCTGTGTTAAGGATTTACTCCCCTGAAGGTGAGGAGCACATAGAGGATAGGGATGATCCTCCGTGGGAGGAGCGGTTTGTCACCAGGGTAAGGTCCGGCCGCTACTATATCGTGGTCACGGATTATTATGCTAATCAAGTCAATGAAGAGTATTATCTGATTGTGACATTTACCCCAAATGAAGGGTAAACAAAAGCCAGTTCCTGGCAGTACTGTTCAATCACGTTTGCTTATAGGACCTGGCTTCTCTATTTTTATTTTTTTATTTTTGATGTGAACGGAATTGGTCTCTTTTTACCCGGTCTAATTGGTTCAAGAGACGGTCAATGCTTTGACTGGCTTCGATCACCCGGGGATGCTGAAAGTCCTGGTAGCGGGCCATCAGCCTATACAATTCCGCTCTCTTTTGCTCAATTTGATGGGTAAGGTTGTTCAGATCTGTTTGACGGACGCCTCTGTTCAGCTGAGACCTCTCCTTGTTGAATTAGTCTTAAATGCCTTCATCTTACCATATCCTCCTAGTAAATCCCATACATTCGACAAAATATCCAAAAAATAGATTGGATCCGCCAATTTTCTCAGTGCCTATTTTCCTGTTCACCATCCTGTCAAAGGTTTGTCAATGTTTAGACACAGACATATCCGGTGTGGGATGATACAGTAGAAACTGAAGGGAGAGATAGTGTATGAACAAGCGGTTTTATCTGTTAGCAGTCACTTTGCTTGCCGTTGCTGTCCTGTTTGCCGGCTGCGGCCAAAGTGATGAGCCTGCAGCAGATGAATCATCAGAAGCGACTGAGCCTGCTGCTGAAGCGACAGAAGAAAATGGAGCTGATGAAGCTGTTGAAACGTCCGGGGATGTGGTGCAACTGACAGTGTCTGCCCATAATTTCGGATTTGACCAAGAACGGTACGAAGTGCCGTTGGGTGCTACCGTAGAAATTACCTTTGAAAATGAAGAAGGTTATCACGAAGCGATCATCGCTGGCTATGACGTTGAATTGACAGCCAAAGAACCGGTTACGTTCGTAGCCGATCAACCTGGTGAGTTTGACCTGTCTTGCAGCGTGGTGTGCGGTCCGATGGATGAGCATAACAATATGCGCGCCACGTTTGTGGTTACTGAGTAAAAGTGTGACCTGGCTCTCTGACTATGGTTAACATGTGATCCTCCCCCTTTAAGCATAAGTTTTAATGTTGAGGCCAACTTACTTAAGGTGAGTTGGTCTCTTTTTTCTTTCATTGACAGGTTTGTCGAAATAGGATAGGATATGTCTGATACCGTGCAGGTTGAGGTGCTTGACAATTTGTGCAAGGAGGGAGCCCATTGGCACTGAAGAAAGGACATCGTTTATTTACTTCTGAATCCGTGACGGAGGGTCATCCAGATAAAATTTGTGACCAGATTTCCGATGCCATATTAGATGAAATTTTAGCCAAAGATCCCAATGCCCGTGTGGCTTGTGAAACGTCTGTCACCACTGGTTTGGTGCTGGTAGCCGGGGAGATTACCACCAGCTGTTATGTGGATATCCCCAAAATTGTGAGAGAGACGGTGCAGAGTATCGGCTATACCCGTGCCAAATACGGTTTTGATGGGGAAACTTGTGCCGTTTTAACCGCCATTGACGAACAATCCCCTGATATTGCCCAAGGAGTGAACCAGGCCCTGGAAGCACGGGAAGGGCAGATGACCGATGCAGAGATTGAAGCGATTGGTGCGGGAGACCAGGGATTGATGTTCGGCTTTGCTTGTGATGAAACGCCCGAATTAATGCCTTTGCCCATTTCCTTGGCCCATAAGCTGGCCCGCCGCCTGAGCAAGGTGCGCAAGGAAGAGATCATTGATTATCTCCGTCCGGACGGGAAAACCCAGGTCACGGTCGAGTATGATGAGAACAACCAACCTGTCCGTATTGACGCCATTGTTGTCTCTACCCAGCATCATCCCGAGATCGGTCAGGACCGGATCAGGGAAGATATCATTGAGAAAGTGATCAAGCCGGTGGTTCCTGCCGAATGGTTGGATGAGAACACGAAATATTTCATTAATCCCACCGGCCGTTTTGTCATTGGTGGTCCGCAAGGGGATGCGGGATTAACCGGGCGCAAAATTATTGTGGACACTTATGGTGGTTATGCCCGTCACGGCGGAGGAGCCTTCTCCGGAAAAGATCCGACCAAGGTGGACCGTTCCGCTGCTTACGCTGCCCGTTACGTGGCGAAAAACATTGTGGCCGCCGGGCTGGCCAAAAAAGTGGAGGTTCAGCTGGCCTACGCCATTGGAGTGGCACAGCCTGTTTCCATTGCCGTTGATACGTTTGGCACAGGACAAGTGGATGAGGTGGATCTGGCTGAGCTGGTTCGCCAGCACTTTGACCTGCGTCCGGCAGGCATTATCAAAATGCTGGACCTGCGCCGTCCCATTTACCGTCAGACCGCAGCATACGGTCACTTCGGCCGTACTGATCTCAATTTGCCTTGGGAAAAAACAGATAAAGCAGAAGCGTTAAAGCAAGCTGCAGCCCGCTTGAACAGCTAAACAGACAAATGAGGAGGAAAGCGGCATCTTGACCGAATGGTGCCGCGCGAACAACATAGGCCTGATTCCCAAGGCCTATTTTTTTTTGGCAGTGAGCGGAAGATTCATGACGGGCAGGCCGCCATCCATTATAATGTAACTAACTTGGCCAGCAGCGTAGTGCTTAGGTATGAATTTTTAAAAGAATTAGGAGACGTTCTGAATTTAAAGTGTATAATCGAATTATGAAGGTGAGGACAAACCATGACGCTGGATAGCCGCCTACTGGATCAAATCTTATCCAAGACGGTCTCAACTGTGGAAGTGAGTCAGCGCCAAATTTACGACCTGACCGAGCAAGCCTTGTTAGAACGGGAGCGTCTGAAGTTAGAACTTGATAAGGTCAATCAGCGTATTGCTGAAGCCATTGCCAAGACGGACCGTTTGGATAGTGAGCTCCGCCAGGCCCGGGTTCGTTTGGCCGAAGTCAGCCGCCGCTTTGACCGCTTTAATGAGGGAGACCTGAAACGCATCTACGAGCAGGCCCATCATTTGCAGATGGAACTGCGTTTGTCTGAAGAAAAAGAAAGGCAGCTTCGGGAACGACGCGATGATCTGCAGCGGCGCTTAAAACAGATGGACGACATGCTTGGTAAAGCCCAAAATTTGGCTACCCAAATCAGTGTGGTTCTCCATTATCTGACCGGTGATTTGAGTCAGATGAGCAAAATAATTGAAGAGGCCAAAGCGTCTCAGGCTTTGGGATTAAAAGTGATTCAAGCCCAAGAAGAGGAGCGTAAGCGCGTCGCCCGGGAGATTCATGATGGTCCGGCGCAGTCACTGGCCAATGTGCTTTTGCAAACTGAAATTATTGATCGGGCTTATCAGCAGGGAACGGCAGAACAGGTCAAACAAGAAATCGCCACGTTAAAGCGCAATTTGCGAGAGACGTTAGGTGACATCCGGCGGATCATCTTTGATTTGCGGCCCATGGCACTGGATGATCTGGGTCTTGTGCCCACATTGCATAAATATGTGGAAAAAATTGAAGAATCTCATTCTCTCAAAGCGGAGTTTCATGTGTACGGCAAGGAGCCCCAACTCCCGTCAGCCATGGCTGTGGCCTTGTTCCGCCTGGCCCAGGAAGGGATCACCAATGTACTGAAGCATGCCCGGGCCAGTCATTTGCTGATTAGACTTGAGTTCCATCCTTCTACCCTGTTTCTGGTTGTGCAGGACAATGGCCGGGGCTTTGACCCTGATCAAGAGCACAAAGAGGGCTTTGGCCTCTTGGGCATGAAAGAACGGGTTAAACTCTTGGAAGGAGAGCTTCAGCTGTCGTCCAAAGTAGGGCGTGGGACCAAGATTGTCATCAAAATTCCGATTAAAGAGAAGGCAAGTGATGCCAATCATCCAAATTGAACATCACTCAGGGAGGGGTATATATAATGAGCAGCGAAAACAAAATTAGAATATTGATCATAGATGACCACACCATGTTCCGCGAAGGTGTTAAACGGGTGATTGACATGGAAGAGGACTTTGAAGTGGTTGGCCAGGCCGGAGATGGGGAAGCAGCAGTTCAGTTGGTACAGGAACTTGAGCCGGATGTCATTCTGATGGATATTAATCTGCCCGGCATGAACGGGGTGGAAGCAACCGAAGCGGTCTTGCGTTATTCTCCTGATTCCAAGATCATTATTTTATCCATTCATGATGACGAATCCTATGTTTTCCGCACCCTTCAATCCGGAGCCAAAGGTTATTTGTTGAAAGAGATGGATATTGAAGCACTGTCTGAGGCCATTCGTGCCGTCCACGAAGGAGGCGCCTATATTCATCCCAAAGTGACCGGCAAGCTGGTGGAAGAATTCCGCCGTTTGAAGCAGCAGGACACTGCTGAGAGGACCGGGGAGGAACCTTTAATCCGTGTCACCGACCCGTCAGAGCTCCGCGATGAATATGAGATTTACCAGCTTTTAACCAAGCGGGAATTTGAAGTGTTGCAGCTGATGGCCCAAGGAAAAAGCAACAAAGCGATCGGTGAGGCCCTGTTTATCAGTGAAAAAACAGTGAAGAATCATGTCAGCAGTATTTTGCAAAAAATGAAGGTGCAGGACCGTACCCAAGCGGTGATTGAAGCGATTAAGAACGGCTGGGTCAATATTGAACGATAGGGGCGAGCGTTAAGAGTTTCTTCCGGCCGTCACCCCAACCGTCCCCTGTGCATACTGTAAAGCAAAGGGGAGGGTTGGCGATGGAAACCATCTTGCTTTGGTTGCTGGCCGCCTACGGGGGAGCCACAGGTTGCCTCTCTGTGTTAAAATGGTGGTATGGGCGGTTTCGTCCGCCTCGGGTCGATTATTATATTTTAACTTACAATTCTGCTCAGCAGATTGAGTGGATGATTCGTTCATATACCCACTTGTCCCGCATAGAGGGGCGGGAGTTTCGCTTTGTTATCATTGATTTTGGTTCGCTTGATGATACGTTGGCTATTATAGACAAATTTAAACGTAAGGGAATCCAAATTGAGCTGTTAACACAAGTAGAGGAGCCCCTCGAGCAGGTGGTGGAATTCCATAGCCATTCTGTCTGCTGCCAGGAGCATCGGGGGAAAGAGATGAAAGTGGTTGATCTCAGGAGGAGGCACTGCCTGTGCGAATACAAAACAAGTTAAATGTTCCTGTTGATCACCCCAGGCAGGAGCATCGTGTGAAAGGGCAAACTTCGTTTAACCAGGTGATGCACAACATGCAAGTTCGCCTGCAGCGTGAAGCGCTGGCCGGTTTACTGCAAAAAATTGAAGCGGCCGGGGAGCAATTGGTTAAACGACGCACCTTGGCTCATCTGTTTCAATATAAACGGCTGGTCAAACAGTTTATAGAGGAAGCCACACAGAGAGGCCTGAAATGGACGGAGCGGGAAGGGTCTTATGCCCATGGCCGTTTTAAGGTGTACCACCTGATTGAGCAGGTCGATGAACATTTGCTGCAGTTAACCGATGAACTATTGGCCACAGAAGAGGGGCATTTGCAGCTGTTGGCGCTGGTGGGGGAGATCAAAGGGCTTTTGGTTGAATTGTACGGATAAAGATCAACATCATGACTTGGCTTTCAAAGTGATGATGTTTTTATTTTTGATCGGGCCGTTTTGTGGCATAATGGAAGCAACTCCCCCTCAGCTGGCGAGGGGACTTTTCCGTTGGTACATAAAGGAGGATAATACATATCATGAGCAAAATTGCCATTGTCACGGACAGTACGGCTTATCTTTCCCAAGACACCATTGACAAACATCGCATTACAGTGGTGCCGCTCAGTGTGATCTTTGGCCAGGAGGCCTACCGTGAAGGTGAGGATATCGGCTATGAGGAATTTTACCGTAAATTAAAGGAGACCGATGTACTGCCCACCACCTCCCAGCCTTCCGTGGGTGACTTTGTCAAAGCGTTTGAAAACCTGTCCAAGGAGTATGATCAAGCCATTTCCATCCACCTGTCCAGTGGTATTAGCGGCACTTATCAGGCTGCCCGGCAGGCGGCTGATCTCGTGGAAAATTTTCCTGTGCATCTGGTGGACTCTGAAATCTCTAGCGCTCCGCAAGCCCTTATGGCGCAAAAAGCAGCTCAGTTAGCAGAAGCAGGCAAAAGTGCCGAGGAGATTGTGGCCTTTCTGGAGGAGCTGAAACAGGCCAACCGGGCTTATTTTGTGGTTGATGATCTCTCCCACTTGCACCGTGGCGGACGGCTCAATGCCGCCCAACTTTTGATCGGCAGCATGTTACGTATAAAGCCAGTTTTGCACTTTGTGGATAAAAAAATTGTACCGTTTGAAAAAATCCGCACCAAGAACAAAGCAAAAGCACGCATCTTGGAACTGTTGGCAGAGGATGCCAAGAACGGACAAGCCTTCCCTGTCACTGTCGTCCACGCCAATGCAGAACAGGAAGCATTGGACTGGATGGAAGAAGTACAAGCGCAATTTCCTCATCTCCCCGTTCAAACTGCGAAGATGGGGCCTGTTTTGGGTACTCATGTGGGCGAAGGCACGCTGGGTTTGACCTGGAATGTGCACCCCTCACTGGATTAACCTCAGCCCTGCACCGCCAGGGCGGGCGTTTCATTTTCGTAATATTTTACATATTCTCATAGCGTGATGCCAGATCAGTAGTAAGAGAGGTGGCGGAAGTGGGTGGCTGTCTCTTGTACCAGGTGACAGGAACCATTGGGATTCAATCTGTTGACAGGTCAGGCCCGCAACCAATCCGGTGGCTGTTTGTCTCTCCCAGTGCCGTGTTTGAACAGACGGACAAGATGTTGTGGAACCGACTGCAGCGGGCCGGTTATTTTCAGGGTCAGCTGGAGTTGGCAGCCAGAGAATCTTCCTGGAGCCATTTGTTTGCCAGGCATGTGCAGGTTTATAGCCAAACCGTGCGGCTGGAAGCACAGGCGGGGTGTACTTTTCCTACGGCCCAGGAACGGCGCCGTTTGTGGCAGGCGTTCAGCCAGGTCAACCGAGCCGGAGTGGGGGAACGAAATGACGCTATGGGGTCAGGTGAGCGTCTGGTTGACAAGAGGCTGCTCCAGGCATTATACCCCATGTTGGCCGGCAGGCAGTTGCTGCTCTCTGAAGTGGAACAAGTGGCCAGAGAGCAGTTGGAACAAGAAGATGATTGGGAATGTCACCTCTTAGAGGCTCTGCAGCTGGGCTACCTGCAGGGTCTTTTTGAGTGGTTGCCCTCCATGGTCCTGTGCCGCAGGTCAGGGTGGTTTGGTCAGGGAAGGCGGTTTGGGAAGCGTCCCGCTCTCTTGGGGAAGAGACCTCTTCTCTGGCAGTGTCTCCGATGCGGCTCCTGTGAAGTAGTGGCGGTGGCTTGTGCCAGCTGCGGACGGGATGATTGTGCCTATTGCCCCCAGTGTCTGGTCATGGGCCGGGTCAAAGCCTGCCAGCCGTTGCTAAGATGGGAAGCTCATCAGCCAACCGCTCTTGATAGTGGTGATCCAGATGTTGAGTCTGCCAGGGATGCCGAGGGCCCGGTGGTGTGTACCTGGCAAGGCACATTGAGCCCGGGACAACAAACGGCCTCAAATGCCTTGCTGCGTTTTGTGCAGGATGCAGGGGATCAAGCGGAGGCAGAAGCTGAGCACAAACAACCGGAATTTTTAGTCTGGGCCGTGTGTGGCGCAGGAAAAACAGAAATGTTGTTTGACATGCTCACTTATGTGTTGAACAAAGACCAGAAAGTGCTGATCACCTCTCCGCGGCGGGACGTCATTCTTGAACTGGCTCCCCGGCTCAAAGAGGCCTATCCCATGGTGCCTATCCGTGTCTTGTACGGGGGCAGCGGGGAGAGGTTTAAACCGGGACAATTGTTTTTGGCCACCACGCATCAGACGCTTCGTTTTGCCCGCTATTTTGACCTGATCATCATCGATGAAGAAGATGCCTTTCCCTACCATCACGATCCCATGCTCCCCCTGGCTGTCTCCCGGGCCAGGCGGGAAACAGGTCAAACGGTCTATTTGACGGCCACCCCACGCACGGAGATGGTCAAGCGGGTCAAGCGCGGGGAACTGCCCTATGTACTGATTCCCCAGCGTTTCCATGGACAGCCCTTGGCCGTCCCCAAGCTCCGTCCTGTTGGCCGCTGGCGCCACAGGATCAAGCAAGGGGAAAAGTTGACCGCACTGATGGATTATCTTTTTCATTTGTTGGAAAACAACCGTTACGGTTTCCTGTTTGTGCCCCATGTGGGCGACATTGAGCAGGTTGGACGCTATATTACAGAGGAGTTACTGCCCTTTATGCGAGCGACATGGCCGGAACTTTTTCCCGCAGAGTCTCCGTTTACCATGGAAGGGGTTCATGCTGAACACCCGGAGCGGGCCGATATTGTCTTACGCTTCCGCCGGCATGAGATCCGTCTGCTCATCACCACCACCATTCTGGAACGGGGTGTCACCATCTCCTACAGTGATGTGGCTGTGCTGGGCAGTGATGATGATGTCTTTGACACGGCGGCTCTGATTCAAATTGCTGGCCGGGTGGGACGCAAAAAAGAAGACCCTGTGGGACAGGTGTGGTTTTTGCCCGAAATGCGGACCAAAACACAGCAGCAGGCCATCCGGCAGATCAGGGAGTGGAACCGCTTGGCCCGGCAGCTTGGCGGTGGCCCGCAAGGGAGTGGCAGGCCAGTGGGTGATGATGCCCATGGGTAAGAGAAAGAGAAAAAGAGCGGGTGTTTGCCATGTGTAAGCGATGTTTAATCTGTCACAGTATGCTGCCGGACTCATTTTCCTGGGTCTCCCTGTTAAGTTTTCTTCCCTTTCAGCGAGACACCTTGCCTCCCCTGGATCAATGGCTGTGTCCCGATTGTGAGCGGCAAGCAGCGTGGATCAACACAGGATGTGTGCGTTGCTTCCGGCCTCTGGAGACGGTTGAAAGGCGCTTGGCCAAGGAAACAGAGCAGGGCTTGTTATGCTATGACTGTCAGCGCTGGCTGGCCTGGGAAGAATCCCAGGGCAGGGGTCCCGTTTTGGCCTGGAACCGGAGCGTGCTGCGGTATGATGCGTGGACCCAGGACTTGGTCACTCAGTATAAATTCCGGGGGGATGAGCGCCTCAAATATTTTTTTGCTGCGCTCATCGTTCACCATGCCCGCCAACTGGGGGTTGACACAGAGGACATTGACGTGGTCACCGCCATCCCGTTGTCCAAGGGACGACTGATTGAACGGGGATTTAACCAGGCTGATCTCATCGCCCGCCTGGTGGCTGAAGCATGGCAGCGGCCGTACATTCCGGATCTTCTGCTGCGGCAGGAAACAGAAGGAAAGCAGAGTAAAAAAGGACGGCAGGACCGGTTGGAGAAAATCTTGTCCATGTTTCTTAACAATCCGGCTCATACGGCCGATATATTAAATAAGCGGATTATCGTGATTGATGACATCTATACCACGGGGGCAACCCTGCATGCCGCAGCCCTGGCCTTAAAAACTGGTGGAGCCAGAAAGGTTTGCAGCTATACGGTTGCCCGCTAAAAGCAGCTGTGCGAGAGAGAGGGATGTGCATGGCTCAACTGGAAAATTGTCCACGCTGCGGCACTTTATTTGTGAGGACGGTCCGCAAGGTGTGTCCCCAGTGCCACCAGGAGATTGAACAGCAATACCGGATCGTGTATGATTTTTTGAGACGAAAGGAGAACCGGGAAGCCACGATATATGAAACGAGTGAACAGACAGGGGTGTCCGTAGCTCAAATTAAAGAGTTTATCCGTCAGGGCCGGTTGCAGCTTAAGGATTTGCCCAATATGGGTTATCCCTGTGAGTCGTGCGGGACATTAATTCAGGAAGGCAGGCTGTGTAAAAGTTGCCGCGAAAGGTTAATCTCAGAGATGGGCAAGCTGAACGCCAGCGAAGGGGAAAACAGCACTCCTTCACATTCCCGGGATTATAAGCATGCTAAGGGATACCGTCAATTGAAAGCAGATGATAAACAGCGGCGAGGAAGGTGATCAGTATGAAAATAGATCAAACCCATGGTCTCTGGCGACCTAACCCTTACCAGCAGCAACAAGTGTCAAAGTCTGTTCAGAAAAAAGGAAAGATGGGTCAAGATCAGGTTCACATTTCGAAAGAAGCGAAAGTGATGCTGGAGAAACAAAACCAAACGAACGTTCATACGGATCGGCAAGCCAAACTAGAGCGAATCAAGGAACAGCTGGAAAAGGGAACTTATCAGGTAAACAGCAAGAAAGTGGCTGAGCGCGTCTTTGATTTTTGGTTCAGATCAAGCTAAAGGAGCGGAGCCCAGATGCAGATGCTAATTGCCACCCTGGAGGACCTTCTTCAGGCTCATGAAGCGATGCTGGAGATTGCCCGCAGTAAGCAGGATGTCCTGATTAAGGGGGATGTGCAGGGATTATCCGCCTTGTTGGAGAAAGAGGGGCAGTGGATTAAGCGGCTCAGTAAGCTTGAGCAGGAACGCCAGTTTCAAGTGGAGGATTATGTGCGGCGGCTTGGCTTGGAAGTAGATGAGGATGTCACTTTGTCCCGTTTGTTGGCCTTGCTCCCCGGCAGTGAGAACAAGCGTAAGGCAGAGCGGTTGGCAGAGCAGTTGACAGAGACGATTGTGAAGTTACGGGAACAGAACGAACTTAATCAGCGCTTAATCCAGGATGCCCTTAAGGCGGTCAATCACACCTTGGACGTGCTCACCCAGAATGAGTCGGAGATCACATACCAGAAGCCGGACAAACAAGGCAAAGGGCAGCCTGGCCCACCGCCCGGACGAGGTTTTTTTGACATCAAAGCATAAAAATAGGTCAAGCACAAGTCCATATCAGAGGCAAATTTCAGAGAGACTAATTTTAGTAAGGAGTGAGACGATGAGATCCACTTTTCATGGATTAGAAGTGGCCAAGCGAGGCTTGTACGCCCAGCAGACCGGCATTAACACCACTGCCCACAATATTGCCAACGCCAACACCCAAGGTTACACTCGTCAACGGGTCAACTTTACAGCTTCTTCCCCCATTGAAGTCCCGGCCATGAACCGCTCCGTGGCACCGGGCCAGTTGGGGACTGGGGTCAACTTTTCCTCTATTGTGCGCTTGAGAGAAAAATTTTTGGATGACCAGTTCCGCAACGAAGCCCATTCCTACGGCTATTGGCATATTCAAAAAGATACCCTGGAGAAAATAGAGATGATTTTTAATGAACCCAGTGATGACGGCCTGCGCTCCACCATCGACCAGTTTTGGAACGCCTGGAGTGATTTGAGCCGGGAGCCGGATAACCTGACCGCCCGGGCTGTGGTGCGCGAGCGGGCTTTTGCCTTGCTGGATGCTTTTAAACATGTGGATACCAAGCTGGGTGAACTGCAGAAAGATCTGGAAGTCAGCTTTGAGGCAAAGGTGTGGGAAGCAAACGGGTATATTGAACAAATCGCCCAGCTGAACAAGGAGATCCGCCGTATCGAAGGGATGGGCATGAACGCCAACGATTTACGTGACCAGCGTGATCTCTTGGTCGATGAGTTGGCCCGCCTGGTGCCGATTGAAGTGGTAGAGGAACAAGAAGAAGGCAAGAAGGGGATGTACAATATTAAGCTGCTCCATGGCGGGGATGAAGAGATTATGTTAGTAGAGGGGATTGAGTCTAACACGATAGGCCTGGAAGATCAAAATGTTGTTTATCAGGCTGTTACTGAGAATGGCATCAGCGGAGAGTTGCACAGTTTGTGGAAAGCTCGTACCGAGACAGTAGAGACGTATCGGGAGCAATTGGAAGCATTGTTTGCCAACATCATAGAGGCGGTGAACAGTCAACATGAAGATGGTTTTGATTTAAACGGTGACGAAGACATCAGCTTCTTCACGTTGATTGATGGCGCCAGTCAAATATCTATTCAAGAGGTAGAGGTCAACCCCGAAATTGTGGCTGACTTAAACCGGATTGCTGCCTCCAGCCGTTCGGATGCAGTTGGCAATGGTGAAAACGCCTTGGCCATCAGCCAGCTGCGTGATCAGTTTAATGAGGAGTACCGGGTGATGATGGGCCAGTTGGGGGTACAAACCCAGGAAGCCCAGCGGCAAGCCAGTAACTCGCAAATTATTTTGGAAGCGGTAGATTATCGACGCCAATCTGTGAGCGGGGTCTCCCTGGACGAAGAGATGGTCAACCTGGTTCAATTGCAGCATGCTTACAATGCTTCGGCCCGGATGGTCACTGCAATAGATCAGATGCTGGAAACGATTATCAACCGCATGGGTGTTGTCGGCCGTTAACGATGTTTGGAGAGGAAGGTGACAAGCGATGAGAGTGACGCCCAAAATGATCAGCGACCAGATGATGAGTAATTTGAACCGCAATTTGAACCGGCTGCAACATGTGCAATGGCAGCTTTCCACAGGCAAGAAAATTGGCAAGCCGTCGGATGATCCGGTCGGCATCAGTTCGGCCTTGCGCTACCGCAGTGAGCTGGCAGCCAACGAGCAATACCAGCGCAATCTGGATTCCGCCCTGTCCTGGTTGGAAAACGCCGATTCCATGGTAGGGCAAATTGTGCAGGTGGTGGAACGTGCCCGTGATTTGACTGTGCAAGGTTCGACAGGGAGCAATTCAGACGTCTCTTTGGAATCGATTGCTAAGGAAATTGACCAGTTGATTGAGCAGTTATACGAAATGGCCAATTCCCAATTCAATGGCAAGTATATTTTTAATGGGCAGCGTACTGATCAGAAGCCGTACCCCGAAAATGATTATGTTGGCGTCCAGTTTGATACGGGTGAGATTAAATTTGAAGTGGCCCGCGGAGTTACTATCCCGATCAACCAGCATGCCGGCGACATTTTTGGAGAGGAAAATGATCCTGACAATCTGTTTGCTGTTTTGCAAGAAATCAGAACGGCCTTGCAACAAAATGATCCTGAAGAGGTGGGGAACCAGCTGGGCAATCTGGACAGCCGGATGGATAAGATCTTGCTGACATGGGCTGAAATTGGCGCCCGCTACAACCGTCTGGAGCTGATGAACAACCGCATGCATGATGAGAATCTTAACCTTAAAACTGTACTGTCCAAAACAGAAGATGCTGACCTGGCTGAGGTGATTATCAATCTGAGGACTGAAGAAAACATCTACCGTTCCAGCCTGGCTGCTGGAGCGCGCATCATCCAGCCCAGTCTGATTGACTTCCTGCGTTAAGCGAACACCTGGCCAAGGGTGGTGTGTAAAAGTGAGTATTGCAGCCCTTTCTTCAGCAGGTGTTTTGTCCAGCATGCCCCAATTGAGAATCAAGCAGCAGCAGGGCGAAATCGGCATCAATCAGACACCAGGCCATGTGCAGATTGAGCAGCCCCCGCCCTTGGTGGAGATGAGCAGCGAACCGGTGCAGGTGCAAATTGAGCGCCAGCCCAGTGAACTGTACATTGACCAGTCACGGGCTTGGGCTGCCTATGCTTTGATGCCTCCTGTGACTTTGACCAAAACGGTTGTGTATAACATTAAGCGTATCTATCCGGAGATTGTTGCTAAAATCGCCAGAGACGGAGACCGGATGGCTGATTTCCATCTCTCCAATAACGTGATCGCTGAACTGGCCAAGGAACCGCCCCGCCTCCTGTCGGAGATGCACTTTGCCGGACCGGCCAGCAGGCTGAATGTGGATGTTGAGTATATTCCTGAACAAGTGAAGATTGATGTGCAGGGTGGGAACTGGCATTATCACGTGGAGCCTCAGAAGCCCAGAATGGTACACTTCCCTGCCAAGGTGGAGATTTATCTCCGCCAGCGTCCCTCATTGGAGATCGAGTGGGTGGGCCGTGAAGTGGATGTGCGGGGGTAGGTGCGGTATAATACGAAATGAACATGAAAGGAGGGCCAGGAATGAGCGAGAGATTGGAAAGTATGATCAGCGATCTGGGCAAACATATCATGGTCCTGGGAGATAAGATTGACCAATTGGGTCACGCTGTTCACCGCTTGGAACAACGAATAGATAAAGTCGAACACCGTCTGGACAAAGTAGAGCAGCGTTTAGACAAAGTAGAGCAACGATTAGACAAAGTAGAGCAACGATTAGACAAAGTAGAGCAACGATTAGACAAAGTAGAGCAACGATTAGACAGAGTGGAACAGCGCTTGGATGAACATGACAGACACTTTGAGCAAATTGAGCAACGTCTGGATAGACATGAGCAGATGATCGAGCAGTTACTCTCTATTGTGGCGTCAACCAACCAGCGCGTTGAAGAATTTAGGAAAGAGCAGCAACAATTCCGGGAAGAGGTGAATGAGCGTTTCGACCGTCTGGAGCAAAAGGTGCACTATATTGAAATTGACCTGGAGTATCAGCATCGCCGCACTGCTGACCTGGAGCGGGATATGCACCGTTTGAAAAAGGCGGCCAATGACTAAGTTAACATAGGGTCAACAATCGGAAAGGCGAATGAACTAAAATGATACTTGACAAGATCTTATCAAATCATTAGCTGTTGCGGATAGTGGTTACACATTGTAATGTAACCGCTCTTTTTGTTTGGATGGCTTGACTAACTCTGGTTTAACCAAGCGTATGTCTATGGAAAGGGTGAAACTCATGAAGGTGATACACTCCCCCCGTTTTGGCCAGTTGCACTATGAAGAGGAGCAAGTGATTACTTTTCCTCAAGGGTTACCAGGATTTGAAACATTTACCCGCTATGTGCTTCTGCCGCTGGATGAACAGGATGAGCAGCCGTTTTATTTTCTACAGTCTGTTGAGGAAGGGGATTTGAGCTTTTTGGTGCTTAATCCGCTCCGTTTTTTCCCGGACTATGAGGTCGAATTGAGTGACGCGGTGGTGGATAAGCTCCAGATAGAAAAGCCCGAGGATGTTTCTCTGTTTACTACGGTGACTGTGAGAGGTGCCCTTGAGGAGGCGACCACCAACCTGAAAGCGCCGCTGGTCATTAATGTACCCAAGCGACTGGGCAAGCAAGTGGTGGTGGAGAACAAGGATTATCTGATCAAGCAGCCCTTGTTCGTTTCGCACAATGAACAGGTCAGTGTGGGACAGAAGGGGTGATGACGGGTGCTTGTCTTGTCACGTAAAAAAGGAGAATCCATTATCATTGATGATCAAATTGAAGTCAAAGTGGTCGCTGTGGAAGGGGATGTGGTCAAGCTGGGCATTGAAGCGCCAAAATCGGTCTCTATTCACCGCCAGGAAGTATACCGGGCCATTCAGGAGGAGAATCAGGCCGCCCGTATGGCAGATTTTGATCCGGAGTGGTTGAGGGCAAAGTTATCCCGCAGCAGAGGAAAATAAATGGGTGACTTTCCTAGTTGAGGAATGAGATAATATATATCAGTTCAAGATGAATAATTTGATCTGATCTTCCTGCTTTTTGCTCGGATATAGAGGAAAACAGTAGACTCTGTGATGCACACCACCTTGACTTAAGTTGATAAGCGATTGCAGACAGGTTGTCAACTTAGTGTCCAGCATTGAAGCGCCACCTGTGGAGCATCAGTCCCAGATGGCTTTTTTTAATCCTCGATGAAAATGTCCTCTAGCTTTATGGTGAGATCAGGCAGAGCTTTAACAGGTACTTCATCTTCCTTGCTATAAAAAACGGGTCCTTCATATTGGCCTTGATCATTAAGCAGATAGACCATCACAATGTGGTCAATGGGCTACACGACCCAGTACTCTTTCACCCCATGTTGTTCATAAAGTTTCCGCTTGCGGATGTAATCGTTGGCAGCTGTGCTGGGTGAAGTAACTTCAATGATCAAGTCAGGAGCTCCTTTCACTCCCCTGTCGTCCAGTTTGGCCGGGCCATAAACGACCACGATATCAGGTTGAACGACATTGGTGATGTGCGCATCCTTCTCATCTTGATTGTTCGCCAGACGAACGTCAAGGGGTACGGTATAGACCCGGCAGGGATGTTTACGCAGGGCTTGATACAGTGTAGCAGATAACGCCATTACAACCTCTTGATGTTGACGGGAAGGTGAAGGGACCATCAGGTAAGGTACGCCGTTGATCAGCTCGAGGCGCTCATCATCCGCCCAGTTCAGGTAATCGCATAGGTATAGGTTTGGTCAAATTTCTTAAGATCAAATGAACCGCTCATGGCCAGCGCCTCCTACAACACGATAAAATATCACGAAAGCGTGATTTCTTTTATTATACCACTCTGGACCTCAATTATTTTCTTTATAAAAGTATCATCTTTTTTCTATTTTCCCCTCTCAAAATAAGATAGCTCCCCGTATAGATAAGTGAAGTCAACCTCCATTAATAAGTAGCGCCAGAGAAGTGTAAGTGAGGTGAGACAGGATTGAAAGATGGCGCCAAAATATTGGGGATACCCTTACTTTTGGTAATCCTCCTCTTGGTCAGTGGATGTGGCCAAACAGAACTAGCACAGCAACCGTTAAATCATCCTGATGAAGGGACTGCTGGCAGCTCAACTCAAACCCAAGACATCTTATATGAAAACTCAGAAGTTGGGATTAAAGTCTATCAACTTCCGGGATGGGAAGTGGGCAAGGAAGGGGAAGCGGATACTTTTAACGTCACCTTTCACCGGGACAATCTTAAAGCTATTATCACTTTAGTGTCTTCTGACCTGTCCTTGGAGGAAATAAAACAAACATTAGTCACAGGGGCCGGTCCTGTTGAAATCTTAGAGGAAACAGATACATATCTCGCTTTGCAGTCTAAGAGGAAAGAGCCGGTAAGAACAGATATTTATATTGAACAACAGGAAGAGCAGACCGTGATCTATACTTTTATGACTCCGGCAGAAGCCTATGCGGAGAATCAGCCTTATATGGAAAGCTTTAAGCAAAATGTAGCTGTCAACTAAGACCTTGAAAATACCACAAGATCATTTAAAAATTCACAGGAGGGAAACAGGGTATGAAAAAAATGTTTGTTGGCCTTGTAGCTGGAGCTTTTTTGGTGGCCGGAACAGCGTTTGCCGAAGAAGATCATCCGGAAATTGTCAGTCCTGAGTCTGAATTGTATGACACCGTAAGAATGATAGAAGATTATGAATATGAATTGACAGAGGATTATGGGGAAAGGGCCCTTATCCAAGATGAGTTTGCGGACAAACGTTTAGCTGAGGCTGAAGAGATGCTGGAAGAAGGAAATGAAGAAGCAGTAGAAGAACTCTTGGAAGATTATCATGAGCATCTCGAGGAAATAGAGAATAACTTGGAAGAAGGCAAAGAGAACGGGGAAGATCTGTCTGACATCGAAGCCCTGGTGGCTGAGAAGTCAGCTCAACGGAGTGAAAATCTGAAAGCTTTGTTAGAACGGGATGACCTTCCGGAAACTGCTAAAGCAGGCATTGCCAAAGCCTTAGAAAATCAGGAACAAGCAATGCAACGCTTTAAAGAGGCCATGCAAAAAGCAGCCCAAGCCAGGAACAAGGGTGACCAATCAGAGGACTTGGAAGATAGTGTCCAAGCCCCTGAAACAGCCCAAATAAATACAGAAAAACAGAATCAGGGTGAGCAACAGCGGACAGCAGGTCTTGAACAAGCTAAACAAGCAAGGGAACAAGCTAAACAGAAAGCTGCTCAGGCACAGCAAGAAGCACAGGAAAGAGCGAAACAAGCGCAAGAACGCAAAAATCAAGGGCCTTCTGGCAGAGGTAAAGGGAATGATGAACCTGTCCAGCAGGAAGAGCAGTCTGAAGCTCATGAACAGCCCGACTCTCCAAATGGGGAAACAGACCAAGCTGACAAGGAAAATGGTGACAACAAAAACAAAAAGCCAGACACCCCCGGCAAGCCAGACACTCCCGGACGTCCGTAATCAAGACACAGTTAGATACTGGAGTTATAAACTTGCTGGCAACTCCCATTGCACAATGGGAGTTGTCGCATGTCATGACAGAAATGAGGCCAGTTGTCGGGTGCCGGATACAGGAGAGACGCTCCATGAACGCTATTGACTTGCAAACATCTATCACAGCGGCACAACGAGGAGACGATACCGTCCGTGAAACATTGATCCGCCGTTACCAGCCGTTTATTTTAAATACAGTGGGTCATATTTGCCAGCGTTATGTGACCTGGAATGATGAAGAGGCCAGCATCGGACTGCTGGCTTTTAACCGTGCGATAGAGACGTATCAGCCCTCCGCTGGAAGAACATTTCTTAACTACGCCTATTTGTTGATCAAAAGGGATTTGATCGACTATTACCGCCGGGAAAACAAAAAGCAACACATCCCATTTGATAGAGATACAGAATATGACGCTGAGGAGCCGCTTTATCTAAAAGAACACGCTGTTCAATCCTACCATCAGGATTTACAGTCTGCAGAATTAGTGGAGGAGATTATAGAGTTTGAACATCAACTAGCCCGGTTTAACATCGCTTTTGAGGAATTGGAACGTGTTGCTCCCCAACACCGGGACACCCGGGAGCGCCTGTTTCAAATGGCCGACGATTTTGTGCGGGACGAAGAGCTGGTTCGGCACTTGTTTGAGAAAAAGCGCTTGCCTGTCTCCTTGTTTACCAAGCGAACTGGTTACCACCCTAGAACCATTGAACGGCATCGCAAGTATTTGATTACCTTAATTGTACTCAAATCAAATCCGCAGTGGGTGCATCTCTCCCAGTTTATCAACAGGCCCGCTGGAAATGGGGGATCATCATGAACCGAAAACAAATAAAAGGCATTGTAGTGAAGGTAACGGATACCCATACGGTGATCCTGTGTGAGGATGGGACGTTTAAAAATATCCACCGTGCAACCACAGATCCTGTTCCTTTATTGGGGCAGCCTTTCTCATATACGGAAAAACGGCGCTCATCTTTCAGATGGATCCCCCTCGCCGCTGTTGTTGCAGTGCTATTGTTGGCCGTTGTGGCCTATAGCCTGCTCCCCTTTGGTTTGCACCAACCGGCCTATATTGTCGCCGTTGATATTAACCCCAGTATGGAGATATATGCCACACAGGATTTAGAAGTGGTTGATGTTCATCCTTTGAACGACGATGCAGAACAGATCGTACATGAATTGGATTGGCAAGGGCAATCAGTCCTCCATATGATTCAGCAAGTAGTTGAGGTGTCGATTGAAAAAAGATATCTTCATGCCCAGGAAGAGGCACTGGTAACAGTGAGTGTTATAAACGAACAAGACGAGACCTTTTCAGCAGATGATCTTGATATCACCAGTGAAATAGAATCTATTGTGAAATTGCTGTTTGAAGAACATCACCTAACCGGAATGGTATCTGTCATGGAAGCAACTCCTGCTATTTACGAAGAAGCTAAACAGCTGAACTTGTCTGTTAATCAGTACAGAGTGTATGAACAGTTGTTAGCTAAAGGGCTGGTCCAACATCCTGACCAAATCAGAGACAAGT
Source organism: Caldalkalibacillus uzonensis (assembly GCF_030814135.1). NCBI lineage: Bacteria > Bacillati > Bacillota > Bacilli > Caryophanales > Bacillaceae > Caldalkalibacillus > Caldalkalibacillus uzonensis. The sequence goes on from NZ_JAUSUQ010000010.1 coordinate 34,271, forward strand.
CGGTGGCTGAACTGATCTGGATGGAAAAAGAGCGCTATGAAAAAGATGTTCATAATAAAGATATACAGCATCAAAATCAAAAACGCAAAAATCAACAACCGCCTGATAAAAAATCTGGCCAGTTTCCAAGCAGGCCTGATCAAGATCAAATCAGACCAGATGTCCCTGCCCACGATATAAGAGATAAACAGGAAAGCTTGCCGTCTGGACCAAAGGACCGGCTCAAAGAACAAAGCCCGTCACCGGGACAGGATAATGGAAGCAGTCGTTCCCCTGCCCCAGTGCAGAATCAACCACCGAAAGCTGAACCGAAGAATGAAAGCAGCAATCAGGGAAAGCAGGAAAACAACAGATCTGATCAAAGGGAACAGCGGGTACAACATGTTCCAGAGAAACCTGATAAAAACGACCAATCCCCTCCGCCCAAGGAACCCAAAGAAGAGATGCCAGACGAAGGGCAAGATAACAACAGACCGTCAACTCCCGAACTAAATAAAACTGAATGATTGAGCGGTCCTAGAACGTTACATTTCTTTTATCTCCCATTAAGCGGGAATTTCAAGCCTAAAAAATCCTTAAAAACTATTAAACCTCCTTGAACTTGAGCCGATATAGTAAATAGAAAGCCCAAGTCACGCTGGCCAGCAACCGGGCTTTCTCCACAGGGACGTGGAGAAAATAACATTCAAGGAGGAAGATAGGATATGATTATCAACAACAATATTCCTGCGTTAAACACGCACCGCATGCTGACAAACAACAACTTGGCTGCTCAAAAGGCCATGGAAAAATTGTCGTCCGGTTTGCGTATTAACCGTGCCGGAGACGATGCAGCTGGTTTGGCCATCTCTGAAAAAATGCGCGCTCAAATCCGTGGTTTGAACCAAGCGACTCGTAATGCTCAAGATGGAATTTCTTTGATTCAAACGGCTGAGGGTGCACTTAACGAAACGCACAGTATTCTACAAAGAATGAGAGAATTAACTGTACAAGCAGCGAACGAAACTAATACAGAAGATGATCGAGCTGCTCTTCAAGCAGAGATGGATGAATTAATCAAAGAGATTGATAGAATTGCTCAACAAACTGAATTCAATACTGAAACATTACTTGATGGACAAGGTGGACATAGCGGAGACGGTTCCTTTGTATTCCAAATCGGAGCTAATGAGTCGCAAACAATAACATTGCAAATTAACGACATGCAAGCAGCAGCACTAGGTGTAGATATTGTTGACATTAGTTCTGGAGCTGCTGATTTCGATGCTGCACTTACAGCCATTGATGGAGCTATTAAATCCGTTTCCGATGAAAGAGCAAACCTAGGGGCAATTCAAAACCGCTTAGAACACACAATTAACAACCTTGGTACAGCTGCTGAAAACTTGCAAGCAGCTGAATCACGAATTAGGGATGCTGATATGGCCCGCGAAATCATGGAATTTACTCGTGCAAACATCCTGTCTCAAGCATCTCAAGCGATGTTGGCTCAATCAAATCAACTGCCCCAGTCTGTGTTGCAACTTTTGGGGTAGTGATTTGAAGGGCGTCTAACCTGGAAACGGGTTAGAGGATGACTGGGTGAATTGCTGGGACCCCCTTAGAGCCTTCGCTGCGACAACGTAGCCGGAAACGGCAAGCGTGACCGCTTAAAAAATGCGAAGGATTGGGCAACCAGCAGCCAAGCTCCTGTACCGCAAGGATGGAGAAGGTCCAACGACTAATAAGCTAATTGCCTATAGGAGGGAGAATTCCCATTCTAAAACTGAGTAAAAAAGAAATCAATTATGCACTATTTGGCTTAGTTTTGGGTGATGGGTCGTATAGAAAAGGGATTATCAAAGTCTCTTACAGTAATAAACAACGATTTTATGTCGAATGGCTAGAAGGTCTGTGTAAAGCATTAGGTTTAAAACACACAGCTTCATATGAATTTTACACTAAAACCACTTTTGGAAAGAGACTTTATTCCCACATTAATATTTGGGTGCCGGATAGGCGGCATTTTGAGAAATATAATCGTGTTTACAACAATAGCGGGAGAAAAATTCCGTCCAAATACGTTTTAAGGCGGATAAACCCATTAGGTTTATTGTTATGGTATTTGGATGATGGGCAATTGCACGTTTCCTTTAAGGGGACAAAAGCAAAACGCTTTGCCTATTTAAATACACAGTCTTTTACACTGGCAGAAAATAAGCGTATTCAGCAGATGTTTAAAGAAAGATTTGATATCGATCTTTCAATTCATACAGATAACTCCGGATTCTCAAATCACAAGGGAAAAATTTACTACAGGTTATATTTTAATGCGACAAACTTTAGAAAGTTTTATGATATCGTCAGACCCTATCTTCATTTGATTCCTGAGGAATTCTCTTATAAGTTTAATATGCAATATCGACCCAATCGCCTAAAAACAAGTGCTGAATATGCTGCTTCAAAATACAATGGCAATTAGCGTAGAGTAGAGCTGCTAAAGCTCGAAGCGCCCAGCCCCTAACAGGTCAAGCTGAGGGTGAAGATATAGTCTGCGCAATGGTCGAAAGACATTGAGGCACGGCAAGCCAATCAATTACCTCAATCGGTACTGCAATTGCTTGGTTAATCAACATAAGAGAAAGTGGTCATCGATCAGAGATGGCCACTTTTTCTTAGTTCCCGCAGTCAGTATGTACGCTTGAGCCGGCAGGCAATTTCCCTATCAGTGAGTCCACTTTTTTATACATGGTGATCTGTTCAATCTCCTCAGCAGAATAGACTTTTTGTCGTTCACTGGAAGAAGAGAGGACTTGATATCCCGGATACTTTGCTTGCAATTTTGTTTTTTCGTGTGCCAACCGCCACGCCCAGTTTGTTTTATAATACATAGTTGGGCAATGTATTGTAACGGGCTGTATGTTCTTAAGAGACCTGATGCTGTTTGGACTCCTGGAAAAAGAGTTTAAACCCTGCTTCGAGAAACTGCACCCCAAATTTTACTTTTATCCAGAGTTTTTTCATGATTTTATAAACTTGAACATGCCAGAACGGCTCAAAGTGGAAGCCAAAATAGCAGATATGTATAGGAATCCACAGGTATTGAGCAATACCCGCCCCTATCCAGTAGAGACACCAACAGATGCCGTGCGAGAATTTCCTTTTTCCAAGAAGGGGCGCATCTATTATATTCCAGGCGAGCCCCGGGGCTATCAATGCGGGATTATCCGCCTGAGCCGGACAGAACGGGAGCAGAAAAGGGTGATCGCTTGGCTGCAGCTGAATTTATGGTCTTTCAGGCACTGGGCATCGGTTTTGAATTTGTAACTGGCATGTTTGCTGAAGCGCTTATGCCCGACCCCTACAGGTATTTTCATAGTGGCTATTTTTCAAGATGAATGAGAATGTATGTTTGATTTATATAAACCCTTATGTTCATATCATTGGTGATGATCATGATACGGTTTCCTTTTTGATCCAGTGTTTCTATCAGAAGCATAGAATGATGCATTTGATAAGTCACCGCATTCTCTAAAGTACGATCGCTTCTCTGAAGATAGTTGAATCTGGATGCACAGTGACCACCTAATCAATTGAGGAAGTCATTGAACGTGAAAACAAAGGATCTGTTGGAACTGGTAGAACTGGGGTTGTTTAAAGAGATCAAACGAGCGAAAAGTATGTTTTTATATGAGGGAATGAAGGGATAATTGGATAAAGGTTAGGAAATCGACCCACTCCCCTGCTCCCCCTTGTGCATACCCTACCAATATAATCCTGACAAGGGAGGAATTCATGATGCCTGGCAAGAAACTTTCACCTGCTAAGCACCCGCCTAAACGACACTTTGCACCCGCCATCGGGATCAAGCATCCCCGACAGCTAACATTCAAACCTGCCTATCCCCAGCACGCAAATCCTGTGAGCTTCCCTCTTTTTCCCGGCTGGTGGCTGTCTAGCTTATTCAATCCCTTTTTCCCTATGGGCCCCTCGTTCATGTTCGGACCGTTTTTCCCACCTGGTCCGGCTGGTTTGTGGCCTGGGCCCCATATTCCCCCATATCCGACTAAGTCACCATGGTAAGGTGCTAAAAAACTAAAAGTGTTAAATACCTGCCTCCTCCGATATATATAAAGTAAGGAAACTATCGGTAAAGGAGGCTTTTTCAAAGGAGTTGAATCGGAGTTTGTGTTTTAAACTGTATGTAGAACTTTGACGATAAACGTTTTGAACCAAGTTAAGGGTGGAACTTTTTATCAATGGTGGAGATGGTCTTCAAAAAGAAGATCCAATCTTCTCATCCCAACCAAAATAAAAAAAATTAGAGGGAGAGGATTTTGTATGAAAAATGCAGGCCTTGCTTCGGTTCTATCATTTTTCTTTGCTGGATTAGGTCAATTCTACAATGGCCACTTTGGTAAGGGCGTGGCCTTTATTGTTGTCCAAGCTGTCAATATATTATTGATGTTTTTATTAATTGGATTTATTACCTATCCCATTGTATGGATTTGGGGTATATACGATGCTTATAAGTCCGCTGAACGAATTAATGCAGAACAAAGGGCGTAAAGTGTTCGTATTATGCTTATGAATCCGATCACTATGAGACCAACTGCTAAATCCTCGTATTCCAAAATTCCATTAAACACCTAACCGCCTCCTGCCGATATATTAAGTAAAGGACTATCGGTGAAGGAGGCTTTTTTCATGGGAATCGAACCTGTGGCATCGTCATCACTGCATCTGACCTCACAGCGTAAAGCTGAGAGTGATATCCGTTCCCAGCATCGGGAAGCATCCCAGCTACCAACTGAACAGCGGCTAAGTTCACCACAATTGGAACTGACCAAAGAGGACCTGGAAAAGAGGATCAAAGGCCTGAACGAGTTTATGCAACCGGCCTATAAATCCCTGCGTTTTGAACTGCATGAAGAATTGGACCGCTATTTCGTGCGCCTGATTGACCTGGAAACCCAAGAAGTGATTCGGGAAATTCCTCCGGAAAAATTGTTGGATATGTATGCTTCCATGCTGGAATATGTTGGGCTGATTGTGGATGAAAAAGTTTAACCTAAAAAGTAACTAACTGATAATTTAAAAGTTAAAAAATTAATTGAGCAAAAGGGTGTAAGAATCCAAAATGAACAGGAGGACAAAAAGATGCGCATTGCAGGTTTGGCCTCGGGTATGGATATTAATCAGATTGTCAATGATTTGATGCGGGCCGAGAGAATCCCGATGGACAAGCTATTCCAGCGGCGTGAATGGCTCAGTTGGCAGCGGGATGCCTATCGGGAAATGACTTTGGCCCTGCGTAACTTTAGGGACACTTATGCCAACATGCGTTTGCAATCCACGTTTATAGCCTTACAGGCCACCAGTTCAGATTCAAGCGGTTTAAAAGCGACGGCAACTGCTTCTGCTGTAGCCGGAACTTACACGGTTGACGTGTTACAGTTAGCCAAAGGGGCCGAAATACGTTCTGAGAATCGGGTAACAGACAATGAGGGCAATGTAGTTCAATCTTCAACCAAGATCTTTGAAGCTATGGGACGTGATTCCGAAGCGGACAGCTTTACCATCAAGGTGAGCGTAGAGAATGGCACAACGACTCGCACAGCTGAGATCATCATCACCAAAGATGACACCTTTGCCTCGTTGGCCCGTAAACTGTCACAGGCCTCGGTCACAGAGGACGGCAAAGAGGTCTCCTTGGGGCTGCAGGCATCCTTTGATAACACTCTGGGTCGTTTCTTCATCAGCACCCGTGATACAGGGGCAGATATGAAATTGACCATCGAAGATGGCGTGGATGGTGGTGGCAACTCTATTGAGTTTATCGATCGATACATCCTGGGTCGCACGGATGAGACTGCTTTTACGGGACAGGCAAGCGGTGAAGGGCAAAACGCACAGCTTAAATTTGATGACATTGATGACGTGATTGAAAGCTCAACCAACACCATCTCGGTGCGCGGCCTGACACTCACCTTGCATCAGACTGGGAATTATACCGTCTCGGTTCAGTCCAATCCGGATCAGGTCTTTGACCAGATTAAATCGTTTGTCGATGCCTATAATGAACTAATCGACATGATCAATGTAAGATTGAATGAACCCCGCTACCGGGATTATCCCCCGCTAACGGATGAACAGCGGGAAGCGTTATCAGAGACAGAAGCCAAGCGCTGGGATGAGCGGGCCCGAAGCGGATTGTTGCGCAACGATCCCATCTTGCGCCAGGTATTGGTTGATCTGCGTCAAGCGTGGACCAACCCGGTTGAGGGCATTCCTGCCGGACAACTGCGCCAACTGGCTGAAATCGGCATTACCACCACGTCCAACTGGCGGGATGGGGGCAAGCTGGAGATTAACGAAACCAAATTGCGCGAGGCGATCGCTGAGCGGCCTGATGAAGTGATGGCCTTATTCACCCAGGCCCCCCAAGAAGACGGTAATCGGGAACAAATGGGCATCGGGCGGCGCATTTATCAGGTGGTGGGTGACAGCATCAACCGCCTCAGAGACCGGGCTGGTTCTCCGGGCGTGACGGCAGCCGATCAAAGTGTGCTGGGCCGGCAACTGCGTGACGTGGAAGATCAGCTTGCCCGCTGGGAAGACCGTTTAGCACGCATAGAAGAGCGTTACTGGCGCCAGTTTACCGCCATGGAAAAAGCGATGCAGCAAATGAATGAACAAAGCATGTTCCTCTTAACCAACTTCTTTGGCATGCAAGGTTTTTAAAGGTGGCCTCTAAATGAAAAGACGCACAGAACTGCTGAAACAACTGTATGACCAAACCTGCCGCATCCGGGAGCAACTGCAGCAGATTAGTGGGGATATGAATGACAATGATCCGGCAACTATGGAACATTTGCTGTCCTGTATCGAGGAGCGGGGCAAAATCATAGCGGATTGTCAAAAACTCATCACAGAGGAGACACCTTCCTGGACAAATGAGGAGCGAGAACTGCTAACCCAATTGCAACATTGGGAACCGGAGCTCACCAGTCGGATGCAAGAGCTGTACCAGGCTTTTGGCCTCCAAATGAAAAAACTGCAACAAGGCAAACAGGCCTCACATAAATACCAGCAGCCCTATACGGCCTTATACTCAGACGGGACCTATATTGACAAGCGCAAGTAAGCAGCCTTGAAAGGAGGCGTTCTCTTGTCTGTCCGCAATCCTTACCAAACGTATAAACACAACGCTGTGCAAACGGCATCACCCGGCGAATTAACGCTCATGTTGTACAATGGTTGTCTCAACTTTATCAAGCAAGCCAGGCATGCCATGGCAGAGAACAATATCCAGGACAAAAACACCAACATTCAGAAGGCGCAGGATATTATCCGGGAGCTGATGGTTACCCTGAACACGGATTATGAGGTGGCCAAGTCGATGCTGCGCATGTATGATTACATGCTGCAGCGCCTGATTGAAGCCAATATCAAAAATGATCCTGCCGCCTTGGATGAAGTGGCTGAGTATGTCACTCAGTTTCGTGACACCTGGAAAGAGGTCCTGCAGCTGAACCGGCAAAAACAATATGGTGGAGGCGTACCCCATGATGGAAAACTCTAAAATTGTGGCCTTTCGCTTGGGAACAGAGGAATATGGTGTGCCCATTCACCAAGTGGTTTCCATCGAACGCATGCAAACCCCAACCAAAATACCCAAAGTACCTAAGCATGTACGAGGTGTGCTGGACATTCGCCAGCAGGTGATTCCCATTGCTGATTTGCGTACCTATCTGATGGAAACAGAAGGCAGTGATGGAGATGAGACACGTATTATTGTCATTGATGTAGAGGGCCGCTCCATGGGCCTGGTGGTGGACGAAGCCAAAGATGTGCTGGATATTGACCCGGATCATATTCAAGCGGTAGACTTAAATGGGGCAGCATCAGAAAGCATGCTCGGCATTGCCAGACATGAGGACCGTCTGATTATCCTCTTGAGTTTAGCCAAACTCCTGAATGAATTAGACCCGGCCGGTATCCTCCAGGAAATCCAGCAAGCGGCCGAAGCGGGTGAGCTCAACCTTGAAGATGAAGAGCCCCAGGAGGAAACAAGTCCAACCAGTGAAGAAGAACCACAAGCACACATTGAAGCCGAACAACATTAACAGCCCTGTTGGAAAAGAACAGTCTGTGTTGAGTACTCCGACTTCCATAACGGTAGTCGGAGTTTTATTTGCTTCTTTTAGACTTTTTTATAAAGGGCTCAATGAAAATAAACTGACTTCCTGTGGATAACCATGTCTATTGTGCATATGTTAATGTGGATGATGTGGATAACGTTGTGAATAACCTCTATACCAAGAGTTGGGGGATATGAAGTTTGGGGATAAGTGTGTGGATGACGGCGATTTTTGACAGGGAACCTGTTGAAATTGACAAGAAATTGTCATGCCAATTCGACAAAAATGTGAAAACAGGACATGTTTAGGCAGGATTTTTCAGAGGAATATGGAATATGTATAGCACAAAGAGAAAGGAGGCTGAGGCCATGAAGTTTAACATTCGTGGCGAAAACATTGAAGTCACTCCAGCTTTGCGTGATTATGTGGAAAAGAAGGTGGGACGCCTGGAGCGGTATTTCCAGGAAGACATTACCTCCGATGTGTATGTCACCTTGAAAGTTACCCGGGATCAGCATAGCGTTGAAGTGACGATTCCGATGCCGAAGCTGCTGCTTCGCGCGGAGGAAAAAAGCCTGGACATGTATGCCTCAATTGATTTGGTTGTAGAAAAATTGGAGCGTCAAATCCGTAAATATAAAACCAAAGTCAACCGCAAATTCCGGCAAGAAGGCAGTGTCAAGCAGCTTTTCCATGATGTGAATGGTCAGGCTGACCAGACGCAGAATGAAGTGGATGACAGCATTGAGATCGTGCGCACCAAGCGCTTTAATCTGAAGCCAATGGATGCTGAGGAAGCTGTTTTGCAAATGGATCTCTTGGGTCACAACTTTTTCGTCTTTTCCGATGCAGAAACGGAGAAAGTGAGCGTGGTCTACAAGCGTAAGGACGGCCGTTACGGTCTGATTCAACCGGAGTAAAAATGAAAAGGGCTGTCCCCATAGGGATGCAGTTCACTTCCCTTGGGGACAGCTTCTGTTATATACAGAGAGGCAGCCAGTACAGCTATGGTTCAATTCAGCGTGTGTGCAGCAATTGCCGTATCTGTTCAGGGGGAATGGGGCGGCTGAATAGGAAGCCTTGAGCCTCATCACAGCCGAGATTCTTAAGCAAATTGAATTGATCCTCGTCTTCCACACCTTCAGCACACACTTTGACACCCAAACGGTGGGCCAATTCGATAACGGCTCTGACAATTTCTTGGTCTTTGTAACGGTTCTGGATATCTTTGATAAAAGAGCGGTCGATTTTGATCATGTCCACGGGAAAGTCTTTTAAATATTGCAAAGAAGAATAACAGGTGCCAAAATCGTCAATCACGATCTGGATCCCCAAACTTCTTAATTGATTTAATATCTGCGCTGTGTGTTCCAAACTGGCCATCATCGCTGATTCGGTGATCTCCACTCTCAACTGGGAAGGCGCCAGTCTGGTGTGGTCCAGGATTTGCTGCACCATATCAGCCAAATGATCCTGTTGAAATTGGATGGCTGAGAAATTGACGGACACCTGGATTGGGCTGAAGCCCTGTTGCTGCCACACTTTTGCTTGCTGACAGGCAGTCTGTAATACCCACTCACCAATGGACCTGATTAATCCATTGGCTTCTGTCAGAGGCAAGAATTCATTGGGTGGCACTAGTCCCAGACTAGGGTGCTGCCAGCGGATCAGGGCTTCCATTCCACAAATGGATCTTGTGGTGGTATCGATTTGGGGCTGGTAATAGACACGGAATTGTTTTTTTGCCAGCGCATGATGCAACTCGTTTTCTAACAGTATGCCCCTCAACTGGTCAAAATTCATATCTTGCTTATGATATACGTGTGGATTACTCTTCTCTCCATAGGACACAACATCATGCTGTATAGATTGGGTACGCTGCTGTCCTGTCATGTCCCTGAAGTAGATAACCAAAATATCTTGGGAAGGGTAAACGGTTACTTCATACCGCCGGTTCAGAGCAGGATATAGTTCTGTGAAGCTCCTTACTGTCTGACTCCTGGAAGCATGGGTGGACTCTGTGTAAAACTTGCTGCCCTTCAGCTGAGGAAAGGTACGCCATATATTTTTGCCAAACAGGCTGAAGCGGTCAATATTAAACAGACGTTCTATTGATTGATTAAGATAGATGAATTCCCACTGCTGGTTAAGGGCGATAAACCCGTCTTGTGTATTTTCTAAGATGTTAAAGATTTGTTGCCCTGACTTAGCGAGGGCTTGTCCCAATTTAGGGCTGACTATATGAGCATCTGCTTGGACTGACTGGTTTCCCTTTCTTACCATGACAGTTAACCTGCCTTTCATCCCCGGTGATGTCAAAAAGCCACACCCGTTTATACAGGGTGTGGCTTTTTCCCCCATAAACGGCAACTGGCTGGCATAGTCCTAACGGACCTTAGCCCCTGTAGCTTTGCGTCACTGCGTTTCCGCAGTTTTGCCTTTATCCTGTTATTGTTTAAAATTGTCGGTATCGTAAAAAGTGCTATTATGTTATACTTCTTAGCTGCTAGATTAATATAATATAATAATAAACATAATATAATGATACAAAATTTGACATCTTTATTCAAGGGAGTTCGACAATTTTTTGAACGATTTTGACAAAATAATGTTTAATTACATCTCCATCATTCATGCCTTCCCTGACCTTTCTTGTCTCCCTCCACTTTGATTTGGTAAAATAGGCTTGATGTGATTCACCCCTGTCTGGATAGAAATGGCGCTCATAGAAGCTTATGGGTCAGCACGGAGAGACAGGCGGATGAAAGGAGCGATTAACGATGCTCGGATGGTTGAAGAAGTGGATTGGAGATCCCACAGAGAAAGAATTAAAGAAAATGTACACCATTGTTGAGCATATCAACAGTCTTGAACCGGACATAGAGCGCCTATCTGATAACGAACTGCAGCAAAAAACAGCACAATTTAAGGCGCGTCTGGCTGATGGAGAAACCCTCGATGACCTGTTACCCGAGGCCTATGCTGTTTGCCGGGAAGCAGCCAAACGGGTACTGAACATGCGCCACTTTGATGTGCAGCTGTTGGGCGGCATTGTCCTGCATAAAGGGGAAATAGCGGAGATGAAAACCGGGGAAGGGAAAACATTGGTGGCCACCCTCCCCATTTATTTAAATGCTTTGACAGGCAAAGGGGTTCATCTGGTCACGGTCAACGAGTACCTGGCCAAGAGGGACAGTGAGCAGATGGGCAAGCTGTATAACTTTTTGGGCTTAACCGTTGGGCTTAACATTAGCGGCCTGTCAGCTGAGCAAAAGAAGGAAGCGTACGTGGCCGATATCACTTATGGCACCAACAATGAGTTTGGCTTTGATTACTTAAGGGACAACATGGTGCTGTACAAGGAGCAGATGGTGCAGCGGCCGCTCAATTTCGCCATTGTAGACGAGGTGGACAGCATCCTCATTGATGAGGCACGCACACCTCTGATTATTTCGGGCCAGGCTCAGCGCTCTACCCAGTACTACACGGCGGCGGACCGTTTTGTGGCCGGCCTGGTCAAAGAGCGGGACTATACGGTGGATGAGAAGGCGCGCAACGTGATGCTGACCGATGAAGGGGTAGCCAAAGCGGAGCGTTACTTTGGCATTGACAACTTGTATGATCATGCCAATGTGCTGATTAACCACCATATTAATCAGGCCTTAAAAGCACGGGTGATTATGCGCCGTGATGTGGACTATGTGGTGGAAAATGGTGAAGTGGTGATTGTGGATGAGTTTACCGGCCGCTTGATGCACGGCCGCCGCTACAGTGACGGGCTGCATCAGGCCATCGAGGCCAAGGAAGGGCTGGAGATCCACAAGGAAAGCATGACGTTGGCCACGATCACCTTCCAAAACTACTTCCGTATGTATCAGAAGCTGGCTGGCATGACAGGGACCGCCAAAACAGAGGAAGAAGAGTTTCGCAAAATATATGGCCTGGATGTGTATGTGATTCCCACCAACAAACCGATGATCCGTAACGATATGCCCGATATGGTCTATAAAACGGAGGAAGCCAAGTACCGGGCCGTGGTCAGGGAGATCGTGGAGCGGCACCAAAAGGGACAACCTGTCCTGGTGGGCACGGTCTCTATTGAAAAATCAGAATTGCTGTCGGCCATGCTTAAGAAAGAAGGCATCCCTCACCAGGTGCTCAATGCCAAACACCATGAGCGTGAAGCGGAAATCATTGCTCAAGCCGGGCAACGGGGAGCAGTTACCATTGCCACCAATATGGCCGGCCGGGGAACCGATATTATGCTGGGTGAAGGTGTGGCTGAGCTGGGCGGGTTGCATATTATCGGGACGGAGCGGCATGAATCCCGACGCATTGATAACCAGTTGCGCGGTCGTGCCGGACGCCAGGGTGATCCCGGTTCCAGCCAGTTTTATTTGTCACTGGAAGACGAGCTGATGCGCCGTTTTGGCGGGGAAAACATTATGGGCATGATGAACCGGCTGGGCATGGATGAGGATCAGCCCATCGAGAGCCGCATGATTACCCGGGCCATTGAAAAAGCTCAGGAGCGGGTGGAAGGGCACAACTTTGACATCCGCAAATGGTTGCTGCAATACGATGATGTGATTAATCAGCAGCGGGAAATAATTTACAAGCAGCGCCGGGAAGTGCTGGAACGGGACAGCCTGCGCGAAGTGGTAGAGGGTATGCAGAGAAGCGTAGTGGAGCGCATCGTCACCTTGCATACCCCTGACAGTGAAGTGCCTGAAGAGTGGGATTATCAGGCGATTATTGACTATGCCAACGCCACTTTCTTCCATGAAGGCACGGTGACTGTCAATGATATTAAAATGAAATCCCGGGAAGAGATCATCAACCTGTTTATGGACCGGATCAAAGCGATCTATGACCAGCGGGAGCAGGAAGCAGGGGCCGAGCTGATGCGCGAATTTGAAAAAGTGGTTGTTTTGCGTGCGGTGGACACCAAATGGATGGACCACATTGATGCCATGGACCAGCTGCGGCAGGGCATTCACTTGCGGGCCTACGGCCAGACAGATCCGCTCAGGGCCTACCAGATGGAAGGCTTTGAAATGTTCCAGAACATGATTGAGTCCATCGAAGAGGAAGTGGCCACTTACATCCTCAAAGCCCATATTACGCCCAACGTAGAACGTCAGGCTGTGGCCCAGGGTGAATCGGTCCGGCCCACTGCCGTCCAGCCCGGAGGACGTACATCTACACAGGCCCCCGGCGGGAAGAAACCCAAACGAGAGCCGATCCGCGTTGGAGAGAAGACCGGCCGCAATGAGCCTTGTCCCTGTGGCAGCGGCAAAAAGTATAAACATTGTTGCGGAAGGGCTTAACGCTCCCCTCTATGTTGCACTATAATGGGAAACAGGACATTAACTCATAATAAGAAAATATGCCGGACAAGAAGTTATAAAGGAATAGAGGAGTGAGTTTACCATGTCAATTAGTGAACTGCGTCAAGAATTAACGGCGTTAAAACAGCGCCTGAGTGATATAAGGGGGTCTCTTTGACTTACCTCAAAAACAGGCCCGCATCCAAGAACTGGAACAAACAATGAGTGCGCCGGATTTCTGGGACGACCAGAATAAGGCCCAAACCATTATTAATGAAGCTAATGCCCTCAAACAGCAAGTTGAAAAAATGAGCAACATTGAAGGCCAGTTGGAGGATATTGAGGTGATGCTTGAGCTGGCCGCAGAAGAGGATGACGAGTCCCTCACCAAGGAGGCAGGCCAGGCCATTCATCAGCTGAAAGAAGAAGCAGGGCAGTTTGAGCTGGAATTATTGCTCAATGAGCCTTATGATAAAAACAATGCCATCCTGGAGCTTCATCCCGGTGCCGGTGGAACGGAATCCCAGGACTGGGCTTCCATGCTGCTTAGAATGTATACCCGCTGGGCAGAGGATAAAGGCTTTAAAGTAGAAACACTGGATTATCTGCCTGGTGATGAAGCCGGGGTCAAAAGTGTCACCTTGTTGATTAAAGGGCATAATGCCTATGGCTACTTGAAAGCGGAAAAAGGGATTCATCGTCTGGTGCGCATCAGTCCCTTTGATGCCTCTGGCCGCCGACATACCTCCTTTGTCTCCTGTGAGGTGATGCCGGAGATGGATGATCATGTGGACATTGAGGTCCGGCAAGAGGATTTGAAAATCGATACCTACCGCTCCAGCGGCGCGGGGGGGCAGCATGTGAATACCACCGACTCTGCCGTACGCATTACCCACCTGCCAACGGGGATTGTGGTCACGTGCCAGTCGGAGCGCTCTCAAATCAAAAACAGGGAAAAGGCGATGAAAATCTTGAAAGCACGCCTGTATGAAAAGCATATTGAAGAGCAGCAAAAAGAACTGGCTGCCCTTAAGGGTGAACAAAAGGAGATCGGCTGGGGCAACCAGATCCGCTCCTATGTCTTCCATCCTTACAGCATGGTCAAGGACCACCGTACCAATGTGGAGACTGGCAATGTGCAAGCGGTCATGGATGGAGAAATAGATCCGTTTATTGACGCTTACCTGAGGGCCAAATTGGCCAAGGGAGAATCTTGACGGATCCTGGGTGCATAAACAGGTACCCGTGGCTAGATGGGGCAAAAGTCTGATCAGGTTTGAACAAATAAGGGAAAACCTATTGGGTCGACCAATAGGTTTTTTCTCGGAATAGAGGTGAAAATGTTGGCCAAGCGCAGAAACCGCAAATCCCTTCCCTCCTGGTTGGTGATCATCAAGGACTATACCTATCTCCTCGTGGGTGCCACATTGGTGGCCATAGCTTTCAACTTATTTCTGTATCCCAATATGATCGCTTCCGGCGGGGTGGTCGGGATTAGTACGATTCTGGGGTATGTGACGGGTATTGAACCGGGCTACATCCAGTGGGCCATTAATATACCCCTTTTTGTTGCTGGTGTGGCTGTCTTGGGCAAACAATTTGGCCTGAAAACGTTAATTGGCACCGTCTATCTTCCTTTGGCTGTGCTGGTGACGGCCCATCTTGAGCCCGTGACGGAAAATCCGTTTTTAGCTGCACTGTTTGGCGGTGTGGGGGTTGGTGTTGGCCTGGGGCTGGTCTTCAGGGGCAGGGCTTCCACCGGCGGGGTTGACTTAGCGGCCCAGATTGTGCATAAATTTACAGGTTTGCGTTTGGGGCTGGGGATTTTGATCATTGACGGTCTTATTGTGATTTCATCTGCTTTTGTGTTTAACATTGAATTGGCTTTATATGCTTTGATTACCTTATATATCACCAGCAAGACCATTGATCTGGTCCAAATGGGCATGGGCTATGCCAAAGTGGCCTTTATTATCTCCAGCCAGCAGGAGGACATCCGCCAGGCCATTTTGCACGACCTGGACCGGGGAGTGACCCGCCTGACGGCAACCGGCGGTTACACCAATACGCCGCGGGAAATGCTGATGTGCGTGGTGAACCAGATGGAAGTGACCAAGCTGAAGGAATTGGTGCGGCACATTGACCCGGCCGCCTTTGTGGTGGTTACAGATGCCAATGAAGTATTGGGTGAAGGATTTAAAGTGGATTAACGTTGACAACAAGATCCATCCAGTTCCGGATCTTTGGCACACGTGCCTAAACAAAAGATTTGTATCATATTT
Source organism: Caldalkalibacillus uzonensis (assembly GCF_030814135.1). NCBI lineage: Bacteria > Bacillati > Bacillota > Bacilli > Caryophanales > Bacillaceae > Caldalkalibacillus > Caldalkalibacillus uzonensis. Next base: position 50,006 of record NZ_JAUSUQ010000010.1, read on the forward strand.
GCCATATCCATATCATAAGGTCTTGTAGAAGCCAACACATCTTCTATAAGGCCTATTTTGTTGAACAGAAGGGAGGACAACGATGGGACTCTTGGATGTGAACCAAATATCGCTGCACTTTGGGGGGGTTAAAGCCTTAAGCGATGTCAGTTTCTCTATTGAAGAAAGCGAGATTTTTTCCTTGATCGGTCCCAATGGGGCGGGAAAAACCAGTATACTGAACTGCATCAGCGGCGTGTACAAACCGTCGGCGGGGTCGGTCTGCTTTGAGGGCAAAGAGATTACCAAACTAAAGCCCTACCAACGTACTGCACTGGGTATCGCCCGGTCGTTCCAAAACATCGAGCTTTTTAAGCATATGACCGTTTTGGACAATCTGATGCTGGGACGTCATGTGCTCATGAAAACCGGCATTTTGTCTGGCGGTCTCTATTGGGGCAAAGCACAGCGGGAAGAAGTGGAGCATAGGAAAGCGGTAGAGGAAGTGATCGATTTTTTGGAGATTGAGCATATCCGCAACCAACCAGTGGGCATGTTGTCCTACGGTTTGCAAAAACGGGTGGAGCTGGGCCGGGCGTTGGCCTCAGAACCAAAGCTGTTACTCTTGGATGAACCGATGGCAGGTATGAACAATGAAGAAAAAGAGGATATGGCCCGCTTTATTCTGGATATTAACGAAGAGCGGGGCGTCACCATCGTCCTAATTGAACATGACATGGGCGTGGTCATGGAGCTTTCCCACCGTATCGCCGTCCTTGATTTTGGCAAACGAATCGGCTACGGCAAGCCGGAAGAGATACAAAATGATCCGCGGGTGATTGAAGCCTACCTTGGCCAGGAAGCCATTTAGGGGACATGATCGTTGCTTACAGAGATAATCACAGACCGATCATGAACAAAGGAGGGGCTGAACACAGCATGACAGAAGTGACCTTGCCTAAGCTGCTCAAGCAGAAAGCAGAAACAATGGGTGAGGCTGTTGCCTTAAGGGAAAAAGAATTTGGGATTTGGCAAGAGTTCACCTGGTCCGATTATTACCAGAATGTGAAAGCGTTTTCTTATGGTTTGTTACACTTAGGCTTTAAACGGGGAGACCGTCTGGCTCTTATCGGGGATAACCGTCCTGAATGGCTGTTTGGCGCTTTGGCTGCCCAAAGTCTGGGGGGCATTTCGGTCGGCATTTATCAGGATTCACTGCCTAAGGAGCTGGTCTATTTCCTTAATCACAGTGAAGTGAACATCGTGATTGCCGAAGATCAGGAACAAGTGGACAAATTGCTGGAGATCAAAGCTGAGATTCCTGAGGTTGAATATATCATTTATTACGATCCCAAGGGTTTGGTGTATCAGAATGAGCGCTTACTCAGTGTTCAGGACGTGCAGTCCCTGGGGGAACAATACCGGCAGCGAGCCGATGCTTTGGTCTATGAGGAGGAAGTGGCCAAAGGCCGAAGCGATGATATCGCCATTTTTTGCTACACATCAGGGACCACCGCTAACCCTAAAGCAGCCATGCTGTCCCATCATAATCTGATCAACATGGGGGAAAGCTTGATGCAGTTGGATCCCATGGAGCCAGGGGATGAGTTTCTCTCCTTTTTGCCCCTGGCCTGGATCGGGGAGCAGATGATGAGTCTTTCCTCTGCCTTACACATCGGTTTTACAGTCAATTTTCCAGAAGAGACAACCACCGTACAGGAGAACCTGCGGGAGATCGGGCCGCATGCCATGTTTTCGCCACCGCGTATCTGGGAGGACATGGTCTCCAAGGTGCAGGTGCGGATACAGGATGCAGGGTGGTTGAAACGGAAGTTATACGATCTGGCCATTAGAACCGGTTACAAACGGGCCGATGCATTGATCAACAAAAAGCCTGTTGGTCTGGGGCTTAATCTCAGTTATCTGTTTTGGGACTGGCTTGTGTTCAGTGCCATACGCGACCATCTTGGCCTGTTGCGCCTGAAGCGGGCCTACACGGGAGGGGCAGCGCTGGGGCCGGATGTGACCCGTTTCTTCCATGCCATTGGGGTCAATTTGAAACAGATCTACGGTCAGACAGAGGTGGCTGGCATTGCCATTGTCCATCAGGATGGAGACATCAAGTACGAAACAGTGGGGGTGCCTATTCCTGGAACGGAAATTAAGATTTCTGAAAAAGGTGAAATTTTAATCAAGAGTCCCAGTGTGTTTAAAGGCTATTACAAAAATGAACAGTCCACGCGGGAAACGGTGACGGATGGCTGGTTGCATACAGGGGATGCAGGGGAGCTGGATGATGACGGCCATTTGATTGTCATTGACCGCCTGAAAGATGTCATTCGTCTGGAAAACGGTGATATGTACAGCCCCCAATTCATTGAGAACAAGTTGAAGTTCAGTCCCTACATTAAAGAGGCCATGGCGGTGGGCACTGACCGGTCGTTTGTCGCTGCCATCCTCAACATTGATATGGAAAATGTGGGGCAGTGGGCGGAAAATAACCAGATCGCCTACACCACATATACCGATTTGTCCCAAAAACCTGAGGTGCTGGAGCTCATCTGCACAGAAGTGAAGCGGATCAATCAGGACTTGCCTCAAACAGCCCGTGTGGAGCGCTTTGTGCTGCTGTATAAAGAGCTGGATGCCGATGATGAGGAGCTGACCCGGACACGCAAGATCAGACGTCAGTTCGTCACCGACAAGTATAGAGACGTGATTGAGGGACTTTACTCTGAGCAAGCAGCCATCGATGTGAAGGGCACCATTCGGTACCAGGACGGCAAGGAGGTAACCATCGAGACCCAGTTGAGAATAGTGCAAACCAGCCAGAGAGACGAGGAGGTGGCCTGATGGACTTTTTTCTGCAAATACTGGTCAGCGGTTTTGTAGTGGGAGGGATTTATGCGCTGGTGGCGCTGGGCTTTGTCCTGATTTACAAATCGTCGGATGCCATTAACTTTGCCCAAGGGGAGTTCTTGCTGGTTGGGGCATACGTCAGTTTAACCCTGATCGCCACCTATCAAATTCCGTTGATTCCCGCTTTAATCATAACTTTAATCTTTAGTGCTGTGCTCGGTTTTGTGATTGAGCGCTTAGTCTTGCGGCCCTTTATCGGAGAGCCGGTCATCTCCATGATTATGGCCACCATCGGCTTATCCAGTTTGTTGGCCGGGATTGTGCACATTATCTGGGGGACTCAATTGCGTGTCTTTCCGCCCCTGTTTAGTACCAATGCAGTTAACCTGGGAGCAGTGGTCATTTCGCCCATTTATATCTGGGCTCTTGTGGTGATTGTCATTCTGTTGATTATTTTCAGTCTGTTTTTCAAATATTCCAAAATGGGCATTGCCATGCGGACCACAGCCGATGATCAGCAGGCCGCCTTATCCATGGGTATCAGCGTTAAAAAAGTGTTTGCGGTCACCTGGGCTATTGCCGCAGTGGTGGCTGCCGTCGGAGGATTTCTGTTGGGCAATATTAACGGGGTGAACGCCTCACTGGCCATCATCGGTTTGAAGGTGCTGCCTGTGGCCCTCCTGGGGGGACTGGACAGTATCCCGGGGGCCATTATAGCCGGCTTCATGATCGGCATGATCGAAAGTTTAGCCGGCGGTTACATCGATCCGCTGGTGGGCGGCGGTGTCAAAGAAGTGGTTCCCTTCTTTATTCTCGTGCTGGTGTTGATGTTCAAACCGTACGGCTTGTTCGGCAAGAAAGAGATCGAGAGGGTGTAGCGCATGAGAAATCCTTTTGCCCTGGAATGCGGTGAATTTAAAGTCAGTTACAAGCAGGATATGGCCTTGTATAAAAATGTACGGGTGCGTCGGCGGGTGCTGTTGGTGATGGCCTTCTTCATCCTGTATCCCCTCTTGGCCAGCAACTATTACATCAGTTTGGCCACCTTGGCGGCTATGGCCGCCATTGGCGCCATTGGCCTGAACATATTAACGGGTTATACGGGGTTAATCTCCATCGGGGTGGGCGCTTTTCTGGGTGTGGGCGGCTATGCTACGGCACTCTTAACCACCAAAGTGGGCTTGTCCTTCTGGATTGCCGTTCCTTTGGCCGGACTGATTACGGCAGCGGTCGGGGCCATCTTCGGCATCCCCTCGCTCAGGCTGAAGGGACTGTATCTGGCCATGGCCACCCTGGCCGCCCAGGTGATTATCCTGTTCTTGATCGTCAACTGGGAAAGTTTGACCAACGGCACAGCTGGTTTGATTGTCCAGCGTCCGGAATTGTTCGGCTTTACTTTCTCTTCCGAAATCAGCTACTACTATTTGGTTTTGGCGGTACTGACCGGCACGGCGGTGTTTACCATGAATCTGTTCCGGACCCGGGTCGGCCGGGCTTTTGTGGCCATCCGGGACCGCGACTTGGCCGCCGAAGTGATGGGCATCAATCTGTTCCGTTACAAAATTTACGCCTTTGCCATCAGTTCATTCTTCATCGGTATTGCCGGTGCACTCATGGCCCACTACTCCCGCGTGATCGGACCGGAACATTATGACATTGGTGTCTCTATTGCCTATCTGGCCATGATCCTCATCGGCGGACTGGGCAGTGTGATTGGCTCCATTTTCGGTGCCGTGTTTATCACCTTGCTGCCGGTGGTACTGCGTGAAGGGATTGCCTTTCTCTCACCTTGGGTACCGGGTTTGGCCGACCATTATGCCGGCATCCGCGAACTGGTCTTCGGTTTGATTATTATCCTCTTTTTGATTTATGAGCCTGAGGGCTTAAATAAAATTTGGCGCAATATCAAAGATTACTTTAAACTGTGGCCCTTCTCTTATTCTAAAAAGTAGATGCAGGTGCCAGGGGCCGATCAACTGAGCCCACTGGATTCATTCAACTTGGTTATTATTAACACTTACCATATATAAGGGGGAAATTGTGCATGAATCAAAACATGAAGAAAAAAGGTTTTAAGCATTGGTGGACCATGGGCATGATGGTACTTGCTGCCGTATTGCTTTTGGCAGCTTGCGGTCAGGAGACCTCAGGAGGCACAGGCAATGGTGGCGGCAGCAGCGGTGATGACAGTGGGGAAGTGATCCGCATCGGGGGGATCTTTGATATTACCGGAGGCACCGGAGACGTGGGTGAACCTTATGCCCAGGGAGCCAAAGCATACTTTGAGTATGTGAACGAACAGGGAGGCCTGGATGGCAAGGAAGTGAAACTGTTTGATATAGACTATGCCTATGATGTCTCCCAGGCTTTGGAAGCTTATCGGCGCCTCACCCAACAAGATAAGGTGATCGGCATCCTGGGGTGGGGGACAGGTGATACGGAAGCGATGAAAGAACTGATTGCTGAGGATAAAATTCCGTACATTTCCGGTTCATATTCGGAAAACTTGACCAATGTGGAAGAACATCCCTATAACTTCCTGTCAGCGGCCACCTATTCTGACCAGGCCCGAACGGCCATTCACTGGTTTGTGGAAAACTGGACTGAAGACCGGCCACCGCGCATGGCCTTGTTGTATAACGATACACCGTTTGGCCGTTCCCCGGTGGCCGATGCCAAAGCGTATGCCGAATCACTGGGGGTGGAAGTGGTCGATGAGCAGGTGGTGGACATTACCGCCTTGGATGCTTCATCCCAATTGCTGAACATGCGCTCCAAAGAACCGGATTTTGCTCTCATTCAGCAAACCTGGGGGGCGACAGCCACAATCTTGAAAGATGCTCAGCGCCTGGGGATTGAAACCCAGTTTCTTGGCCTCAACTGGGCTGCTGGTGAAGGCGTTATTCCACTGGCCGGGGATGCGGCAGAAGGGTTTATCGGTGTGATTCCTCACGCCTTCCCCTTTGAAGGCCTGGATCAAGTTCCCGGATTGGCTGAAATTGAAGAGTATTTAGAAAACAAAGGAAAATCGCTGGATGATATTAATCAGAAGTTTGTCCAAGGCTGGCACAGTGCTAAAGTGATGTTGGAAGGGGCGCGTTTAGCTGATGAATTGACTGGCGAAGGCTTGCGCCGCGGTCTGGAGCAGTTGAACGAGTTTGACACCGGTGGCTTGGGGGCTCCTGTCACTTTTACTGAAGATAATCACCGGGGCACCACAGCTGTCCGTCTGGCCCAGGTGAAGGACGGCCAGTGGGAAATCATAACTGATTACATCAGCTATGAGGAGTAAAGCCATGTTAAATCTGAATAATGTGGAAGTGATGTATGATAAAGTGATCCTTGTTTTAAAAGGGATGTCGCTTGATGTTCAACAGGGTAAAATCGTCACGCTCCTGGGCAGTAACGGAGCTGGAAAGTCGACCACTTTAAAAGCAATCTCCGGTTTGTTGAAAAGTGAAAATGGTGAAGTGACCGATGGCTCCATCATTTTTGACGGGGAAACGATTTCAGGTCTGGATGCGGAAGAAATTGTTAGACGGGGCATCTTCCAGGTGATGGAGGGGCGGCGTGTGTTTGAACATTTGACGGTGGAGGAAAATTTGCTGGCTGGGGCTTATACTCGCCAAGACCGCGGCAATATTAAGCAAGATATTGAACTGGTGTACAGCTATTTTCCCAAGTTGAAGATGCTCAAATTGCGGGTGGCCGGTTATTTAAGCGGAGGTGAACAGCAAATGTTGGCCATTGGCCGGGCCATGATGGCCAAACCTCGCCTCATATTGCTGGATGAGCCCTCCCTTGGTTTGGCCCCCTTGCTGGTGAAAGAGATTTTCTCCATTATTAAACGCATTAACGAGGAAGAAGGAACGACGTTTCTTATTGTGGAGCAAAATGCTAACGTGGCCCTCTCTATTGCCGACTATGGTTATATTATGGAAAACGGGCGCATTGTGTTTGAAGGCGCAGTGGAACAGTTGAAAGCGAATGAGGATGTGCGCGAGTTTTATCTAGGCATGAGTGATCAAGGAAAGAAAAGTTATCGGCATGTGAAGCATTACAAACGTCGAAAGAGGTGGCTGTCCTGATGTGGCGTCATATCTTGGAGCAAGTGAGGAAGCATCCAGGTTGGCAAAGATACTACAGCAGTCAGGGTATTGATTTGTCCGGAATTGAAACAGAAGAGGAGTTCAAACGCTTGCCCATCCTGAAGAAAAGCGACTTGCCCCGCTTGCAAAAAGAACATCCTCCCTTTGCCGGTCTGGCTGATGAGGTGCAAGTGGCCCGCATTTTTGTCTCTCCCGGCCCCATTTATGATCCGCAGGGAACAGCAAAAGATTACTGGCACTTTGCCCCCCTGTTAAGAAAAATAGAGGTGGGAGAAGGAGATATTGTACAGAATACGTTTAGCTATCATCTGTCGCCAGCCGGCTTTATGTTTGATACGGCCGCCCGGGCTGCCGGTGCCAAAGTGGTGCCGGCCGGAACGGGGAACACAGCGCTGCAGGTGGATATCATGCGTGACTTGCAGGTGACCACCTATGTTGGCACTCCCGGCTTTTTGTTGCATCTGTTGCGCACGGCGGAAGAGAAAGGGCTCTCCCCCGGCCGGGAGCTGGCCCTTAACAAAGCCATTTTTACCGCGGAAAAAGTGACAGAGGAGATGGACCGCTTTTTCCAGGAGCGGGGGATTGTCTATATTGATGCCTATGGCACCGCCGATCTGGGCTGTGTGGCTTACCGTCTGCCAAGTGAAAAGGGCTTTACCTTGGTGGATGATGTTTACGTCCAAATCTGCGATCCTGGAAGCGGTCATGAACTGGATGGGCACATGACTGGGGAGCTCGTTATCAGCCGTGCCTCACAAGTCTATCCCTTGGTTCGTTTCGGAACAGGAGACCTCTCCCGCTGGGTGGAACGGGGCCAGCGGATCGCCGGTGTCCTGGGCCGGGTTGGTGACAGTTACAAGGTCAAAGGTATGTTTGTCCACGCCCATCAGTTAAAAGAGGCAATGGAGCTGCTGCCTGATGTCGAGTATTATCAAGCGGTCATTACCCACGAGCATGGTCAGGATCAACTGACAATTAAAGTGGAATTGAAAAGCGATTCTCCCCTCCCGTCAGATGAACAGTTATCAGGTTGGACACGTTCTGTACAGGAAGTGATACGAGTCAAGCCTAGGCTGATTGTCACAGCGAGAGGGACACTCTTCAGGGTAGAAAAACCATTTGTCGATCATAGGACTTAGAGGGGTTGGGTAAAATTCATCTGCTGCCGCACAAGGAGGAACTGGAAAAAAGGAAGTTGCAAGATAAGTATGAATAGATATTTCCTCTACATTACAGGCGAAGTATATACGATTAGAAGAGGACGTTAGAAAAAAAGGAGTTGAAAAAATAAACGGAAAAATGAAAGCGGTTTTTGTTACTAAACACGGCGGTCCGGAAGTGTTGGCATATAGATAGAGAAACTCAAAAGAAGCGGCAGAAGCCCAAAAGCTGATTGAAGAACGCCAGCATACGGGCAAAGTGATTTTATTGCCTGAAGCGTAAAGGATGAAATTGTAAAATAATACAAAACACTGAAACACACCAAAAAACGAGACTGCGCTAGGACGCAAGTCTCGTTTTTTGCTTATTTTACCATCGACATAATCATACCCGGTTCTTCCAGCCATTCTTCGATAGATGAACGGTCAGAACAAAAAATTTTGATACAAACGCCCTGTTTGTAGACATTAATACAGGAAATGTAGTCGGAAAAGGCATAAACTTCTGCCACAAGTCCTTCAGGTAAGGTCACTCGCCTGGCCAAGTCGCTTCCTGAGTGGGTCAAGGCTCACACCTCCTTTATGATACTGTATGTGTGCAGCAGCCATACTTTGTGGTAAAGGATTGTTTTAGTTTATGCTGATCATTATTCTTTATGATACTGATCTTTTAACTTGACTCTGTTCCAAGCTGTTATAAATTCAGAATTTAAATATAATTTTGTGAGTAATATCATACCTTATATTTAACCGAATTGCAATGAAAAAAGTGTTGATCTAGTTGATCTAAATTATTTGGTTAATTGAAGCGGTTGTTTCTTAATTTTTTCTTGATAAAGAACCATCAGCAGTATGACAATGAACAGGGCGAGAAAGGACAATGGGAATCTCTGGCGGATTAAGGGCTTGCTTTTTTGCAGCAGCGCCTCTTTTTTGTCCGCAGGAATCACCCCTTTCTCCATCAGCCGGTCAAACGGTGTTTTGGCCTGGTCAAATTTGGAACCGTTAAATGTTTTCTGCTTAGGCTTGGGTGAACGCCACTTGGCAATCCGGCAGGCCAGCGTGGCCCGGCTGATGGCGGATAACTCTTGGCGGATATCATCGTTTAATGTCAGCATTGACAAAATAGATCTTTGATGTTATTTTAAACCTACATTTTAACTTACGGGTTGTCCCATTATTCCTGTGATGGATAAGATTTTTTATCCTATAAATTTTAAGAATAATCTACCTTGGTAGATATGTCAGAAAAGAGGGGAAGCAATGAATCTTGTCAAACTCTCCCAAGTGACGGACAAAGTAGTTTATCTAGGTTTAAACCGAACTGAAAAAAAGAATGCCCTCAACCGTGAACTGATGGCTGAGTTCAATCAGGACCTTGATTATATTGAACAGAGCCATGAGATTGGTGTTGTGGTTATTGAGGCAAGTGATGATGCCTTTTCGGTGGGGGCCGATATAAAAAAGAGGTCAGCAACTACACTTATGGAAGCGCTTTCGCTTCTTACCTGCAACTGGCGCATTGCTTCCGATAAAACCATACTGGGCATGCCCGAAGATTAAAGAAGAAGCGTCGGCTAAAGAGGCTGAAGCATTAGCTGTAGCTAAGCTGTTTGAGACGGTGGAAGCGCAGCAGGGTTTACGTAAGTTTATCCGGAGGTGAAGCAGAATGAATATGACCATTGCAGCTATGTTTCTTAAATCGTTCCGTCATTTCCGGGATCGGGAATGTGTTGTTGAGGGAGAAAAGAGATTGACTTATGGAGAGATAGAGCGCCGAGTGCACAGACTGGCGACAGTGTTTCAAAGCCGAGGTTTACAAAAAGAAAACCGGGTGGCCATTCTCTCTGCCAATCGCCAGGAGTGTATCGAGCTTGAAGTGGCCGTGAGAATGAGGTGATTGTCACAGAAATTAACCTCAGGCAAGTAGTGGAGCAACGTCGTACCATTCCCTATCTCCGAGATCTGAACACTGTTCTACTCAAGAACCACTATTCCTAATATCAATGATAATACTAGAGGTGATGATATGAAGCCAGAACAACAACAACCACAGACACCCCGAATCAACGGTGATGACAATCCCATTGCCAAACTGGGGGGCTTTTTTGCCAGAATTGCCGAAAAATGGTTGCCTGATGCTTTTGTCTTCGCTGTTCTCTTAACGGCAGTGGTCTTTTTGGGTGGTATTTTTATCAATAAAAAGACTCCTTTTGAGATGATGACCTACTGGGGAGATGGCTTTTGGGAACTAATCACCTTTACTGGGCAAGTGATCACCACCTTCGTCATGAGTTATGCACTAGCCATAACCCCTCCGGTTAACCGTCTGTTGCAAAAAATTGCCGGGATATGTAAAACACCTGGACAAGCTATTGTTCTTGTCACTTTTACAGCCTTAGGCGCTTCCTTAATCAGTTGGGCTTTTGGACTGGTGGTAGGCGGTATTATGGCCAAAATGGTGGGCCAAAAAGTGAAAGACGTGGACTATCGTGTTCTTGTGGCCGCCGCTTACTCTGGATATGTCATTTGGCATGGAGGTCTCTCTTCATCCTCCGCCTTATTCGTGGCTACAGAAGGTCACGCCTTTCAGGATATAGTGGGTATCATTCCTACATCTGAAACGCTGTTGTCAACTCTAAATCTGTTCCTTATTATCACTATCAGCTTAACTCTGCCCTTTGTGATGAAATTGCTCCATCCCAAACGGATGGAAGACCGTTTTATCATCGATCCAAAATTGTTAGAGGATAAAGTAACAGATGAATCGACAGAAGAACCTGGAAAATTTGTAAACGACCGATTGGATAACAGCCGGGCTATTACCACCCTGGCCGGACTTTTAGGTTTGATTTATCTGGGTTATCACTTCTTTATTAAAGGTGGCAGTCTTGACTTAAATACGGTTAACCTGATCTTTATCACCTTTGTCTTACTCTGCTTTAGCAATGTGCGTGCCTTGGGGAAAGGAATGGTACAAGCTTCAGGCAGTGTGGGTCAGCTGGCTCTGCAATATCCTTTCTATGCCGGGATCATGGGCATGATGACCGCTTCCGGTCTGGCTGCCTGGCTTTCCGAGCTATTTGTCAGCATTTCCACCGCCAAAACCTTACCCTTGTTTACCTTCTTGGCTGGTGGTCTGGTCAATATGTTTATTCCCTCCGGTGGGGGACAATGGGCTGTTCAAGCGCCTATCTTCTTGCCGGCCGCCCTGGAGTTAGGTGTGGAACCCTGGAAAATTGTTTTGGGTGTGGCCTGGGGTGATGCCTGGACCAACATGATTCAACCCTTCTGGGCTGTGCCGCTATTGGCCATTGCCGGGCTCAGAATCCGGGATATCATGGGCTTTACCACCGTCACCTTGCTATGGACCGGTCTGATTATGATCATCGGTTTCCTGATCTTTGGTTAATGTGCACATGGCTTCATCATTTAATAAACTCGTTTCATTATTTAAATGGGAAACCTGTTGTTCTACGGCAGCAGGTTTCTCATATTATTCTAATCAAATGAGAGAAAGGAGTATGAAAATGGAAACAAAATATATAGCTGCAGCCGTTCAGGCTTCTCCTACCATCATGGACAAACAAGCGACTATTGATAAAGCCGTCGCCTTGATTGAAGAGGCGGCTCAACAGAAGGCCCGGCTGATCTGTTTCCCTGAATGCTTTGTCTCCGCTTATCCCAACTGGTCCATCGACCTGCAAATTCCCACCGAGTGGCCCAATCTGTTTGCCGATTTTGTGGAATCTTCCATTGAGATACCGGGCCCTGAGGTGGAACAGCTGGCCAAAGCAGCCAAAAAGGCCAATGCCTATGTGGCCATTGGGGTGAATGAACAAAGCGGATTGTATCCCGGGCGTCTGTTCAATACCATTCTTTTCCTCTCACCCGCTGGTGAAATTATCGGTATTCACCGCAAAATTTTCCCCACCAACCGGGAGAAGCTGTTCCATACCATGGGCGATGGAAGTACAATGAATGTCTTTCAGACCGAAATCGGCCGTCTGGGTGGGCTGATCTGCTATGAGCATTTGCAACCCTTATTGAAATATACGATGTTCAGTAAAGGTGAGCAGGTTCACTATGCCTCCTGGCCGGGCTGGCCCGATTTCAAGGCCCAAGGGGGACGCAGCAACCGTCACGTGGTCGATATCGCTTCCAGGGCCTATGCTTTGGAAGGGCAAGTTTTTGTCGTCTGTTCATCCATGTATGTACCAGAAGAACAGATTCCCCAACATATTCAAAATGCTAGTTGGTCCTATTTCGGTGGCAGCTGTATTATTGCACCAGATGGGGAATACGTAACTGAACCGGTCTATGGCCAAGAAACCATTGTTTACGGGGAAATCGATTTGCGCAAAATTTTGGTCCGTAAGGCGGCGGTGGATACAACCGGTAAAGATAGCCGCTGGGACATGGTCAATCTTCGCCTGAGGGAAGAGCCCGATGTGGCCCTCAATGGCGGACAGTTTACCTCGCCCCGTCCGGATAAAATCTTACCTTATGGTACAGGTCCGATTAACCAGGAAAATGAAGAGGGAGAAGAAGAGTAGAGGAGGGCGGATGATGACGTTTACGGTCCTTGGTTTACAAAGCGGTCCCAATCAATGGGGCAAAAGCTATGCCGAACGAATCGCTGAGCTCAATCAGCATCTTGAACAAGAGTTGAATCGTGGCCGGGCCGATCTGGTCGTGCTGCCGGAACTGATGACGGTCCCTTATCAATGTACGGTTTATGACGATAGTTACTTTGAGGCGGCTGAACAGCTCCAAGGTCCTACTTTCCAGTGGCTGGCTGAGAAAGCCCGCCATTATCAAACCACGTTGATCGGCACCATTTTTGAACAGGCCACTGAAGCAGAGGGTGTCCGTTATTACAATACGGCCCTTGTCGTTTCCCCGGAAGGGCACTTGGTGGGCAAATACAGGAAGACGCATATTGCCAAACTAGCATTACCCTCTTTGACCACCGACGAAAAATACTACTTCTCTGCAGGGGATGAATTGCCTGTCTTCACCATCGGCGAACGTAAAGTGGGTATTTTGATCTGTTTTGACCGCTCTTTCCCGGAAGCAGCTCGAGCTCTCGCTGTTCAAGGAGCGGAGTTAATTGTGATTCCGACCGCCTCCTCCGGCGCTGACCGGGCGGGTATGTGGCTTCAGGATTGTGCGGCCCGGGCCCGGGAGAATGGCCTGTTTCTGATCGGGGTGAATAAGGGTGGCACTGAGATTTTCCTAGATCAAGAGGGTCAGGAACACAGGAATCACTATTTTGGTCTGTCCTGCGCTTTTAACCCCAGAGGAGAAGAAGTGGTGCCCCCGTTGAATGATGGGCCTTGGCAAGCGCTCAGGGTTGAAGTGGACTTTAGCCAAGTAGAAGAGACCAGAAGCATTCTCAACTTTTTGGCAGACTACCGGCCTCAACTCTATCAACGCTACAACACCGGGCCATTGCTGGAAGAGGTACAGATTGTACGCCAAACAGAGCTAAACCGAGAGACTGAACCGTTGTTTATGCCACGGCAAGGGGGGGAAGCGAGTGAGCCACACGCTTTTGATGCCACAGTGGTTTCTAGATTAAAGCAGGCCGGTGCCGTCTTGTTAGGTAAGACGACAACAACAGAATATGCCTTTTTCGGAGGGGCTCCAAAGACGCGCAATCTGTGGAATACGGCCCACACCCCAGGGGGATCCAGCTCCGGTTCGGCGGCGGCCCTGGCTGCCTCAATGGCTTTGTTCACCTTGGGGACCCAGACAGCCGGTTCCCTCTTACGTCCAGCGGCGTATAATGGTTTAACCACTTTGAAAGCCACCTATGGTCGTATTAGCAAAGTATCAAAGGCATGGTGGTTGGCATACCGGAGAGCTTTTTCTTTGAGGACATCGAGGAGAATGTGGCCCGTGCTGTAGAGCAAGCGATCAATGTGCTTAAAGATCTGGAGTGAAATTGGTCTCAGTTAAGCTACCTTCCTCTTTTGAATCGGCGATAGCCGCCCATAAGCTGGTCATGTGTGCCGAAGCGGCTGCCTATCATCAGGATGCTTTTCGCAAGAAGGCCGAGTTATATCATCCCCAAATGAGTGAGTGGATTGAAGCAGGCTTGAAGACCTCTGCCGTCGATTACTTGCGGGCGCAGCGGATCCGAGCGGAATATAGGGAGGAGTTAAACGGCTTGTTGCAAGAGGTTGATGCGTGGTTAACGCCCACTGCGCCCACGCCGGCCCCTGAGGGACTCTCTTTCACCGGTTCACCTATATTTAATCTGCCCTTTACCAATGCCGGGGTACCAAGTCTAAGTGTTCCCATTGGTTTTACACCAGATAGAGGCTTACCCCTGGGCATGCAAATGGTGGCCCGTGCACTGGGCGAGGAGAGTTTGTTGGCTCTAGGTAATGCCTATCAACAGGCTACTACATGGCATACAGAACGGCCACAGCTAAACTGAACGGATTACTCTAATCCAGAAATAGAGATCTTGCCCTTCTTATGGGACTCTCTCACTAGTCCATAGTTGTGTTTGCTTACTTCTTCAGGTACGCTTTGAAATGATTGAGGACTCGTCAAGTTCGTTTTAGCTCTTCAACTTGAATTATCACGCCCCCTGAAATCATCCTATATTAAAGTGGGGAGGTGTACCGTGTGAGTAATCACCAACTACTTAGATCTGACCAATCTGATCGTGAGGAACTTAACCAGGCTCTTAAACATGCTGATCAGTTAAATAAACAATTAGAATTAATCATCAATTCCAGCTATGACGGTATTTATATTTCGGATAGTGAAGGAAACGGTCTTAAAGTGAATGATGCCTATACCCGTATCACAGGCATTAGAGCAGAACAATTACTTGGGAAAAATATGAAAGATGTTGTTAAAGAGGGACTCGTCTCCGAATCGGTCACCATGAAAGTGTTGGAAACGAAACAGCCGGTTACCATTATGCAGCGGGCCGGCGGGAAAGAAGTTCTGGCCACAGGCAGTCCCGTTTTTGATGAAGAAGGGAACATTATCAATGTGATCACCAATATCCGTGATCTGACCGAGTTAAACCGCCTGAAAGAAGAACTGGAGAAAAGCAAAGCCTTGAATGAGAAATACCGCCGGGAGCTCCACCAGCAGCGTCATCAACAGCAAGAAAGTGTGTTGGAACAGTTGGGGGTGGTGGCCCACAGCAAGGTGATGCAGGAGGTGATCGCCCTAGCCCAGAAGGTGGCTACGGTGGACTCCAGTGTGCTTATTTTAGGTGAATCAGGCGTGGGCAAGGAAGTGATTGCCCAGGTGATCCATTATACCAGCAACAGAGCCGATCAGCCTTTTATCAAGGTTAATTGCGGGGCCATTCCCAAAAATCTGTTGGAATCGGAGCTGTTTGGTTACGAACGGGGGGCCTTTACCGGGGCAGACAGCAGGGGCAAAGCCGGCCTGTTTGAACGGGCAGATGGAGGGACCCTTTTTCTAGATGAGATTGGCGATATGCCCCTCGATCTGCAGGTTAAATTACTGCGTGCCTTGCAAGAATTTGAGATTACCAGGGTGGGCGGCAGCCAAACCATTAAGGTCAATGTGCGGGTCATCTCAGCCACCAACAAGGATCTGGAGCAATTGATCAAAGAAGGGCAGTTTAGGAAAGATTTGTATTACCGTCTCAACGTGGTGCCCATCTACATTCCGCCCATCAGGAACAGAAGCAGTGATATTGTGCCGCTGATCTATTTCTTCCTGAACCGGGTGAATAAGAAATACGGCTTAAATAAGGTACTCAGCAAGCAAGCACTTCAACTGTTGCAGGCCTATTTTTGGCCCGGAAATGTGCGCGAAATCCAAAATATTGTTGAGCGGTTGGCCGTGACCACCGAAGAAGATGAGATCTCTATCGATGACCTGCCCTTTTTCATTAACCAGGATCACAGGAGGCAGGAGCAGCGCAGTTTAAAGAGTATGGTGATGAGTTACGAGAAGGAGATTATTCAGCAGAAATTGAAAAAATATAAAACAACACGGAAAACAGCGCAATCCCTGGGCATCAGTCAGTCGGCTTTAGTTAAAAAAATGAAACGGCTGGGTATCAAAACTGAAACATAGCTTTTTATCCGGGACAGGGAGTGATGAAAAAAGTAATCAGTGATGAATTTATGACTCAAAACCCCGGATCTGTGTCAGGGTATGGTCGTTTGGGGTGATGAATTTTTTCATCGCTTTTTTATTTTCTGGATGAGACCAAACACGGATGAGCCGCGGAGTAGACAGATTATTCATGTTGGCATGAAAATTGCTTAACTAAAAAGCAAAGGGAAAAATTAAGCAGGGTAGGGAGGATGATCATGAGTTTGCCCACTTTTCAGTTAGATGGAAAAATAGCTTTGGTCACAGGGGGGAGTAAAGGAATCGGTTACGGGATGGCCGCAGCCCTTGGTCACTATGGGGCCAAGCTTGCCATAGCAAGCCGTGGTGAACAGGACCGGGAAAGAGCAGTACAACGCTTGTCAGAACAAGGGATTGAAGCTAAAGGTTATGCTGTCGATGTGACCAGCCGACAGAGTGTCAGGGAACTGGTGGATCAGGTGGTGGCTGACTATGGCACCATCGATATTCTGGTCAATAATGCCGGCATGAATATCCGTAAACCGCTGGTCGAAGTAGAGGAAGAGGATTGGGACAAGGTGGTCTCCACTAATTTGAAAGGGATTTTTCTGGTAGGGCAGGCTGTGGCCCAACAGATGATCAAGCAGAAAGGGGGTCGGATCATCAATATCTCCTCCATTTTTGGATCAGTGGGTGCCTCCTTTCAAACCAGCTATGCCGCCAGTAAAGGGGGCATCAACCAACTGACCAGAGTTTGGGCCGATGAACTAGCCCCGCACGGGATTACCGTCAATGCCATTGCTCCTGCTTATATCCGCACACCGATGACAGCCGCCTGGATGGATGATGAGGAACGTTATCAATGGATTGTAGAGCAAACGATGTTAAAGCGGGTGGGTGAACTCCACGATTTGGCCGGACCCGTTGTGTTCCTGGCCTCAGATGCTTCAGCTTATGTGACGGGACAGATCTTACATGTGGATGGAGGCTGGACAGCCCGTTAAAACAGGTTT
This sequence comes from Caldalkalibacillus uzonensis, assembly GCF_030814135.1. Lineage (NCBI taxonomy): Bacteria > Bacillati > Bacillota > Bacilli > Caryophanales > Bacillaceae > Caldalkalibacillus > Caldalkalibacillus uzonensis. The sequence continues at coordinate 67,211 of NZ_JAUSUQ010000010.1, forward strand.
GTTTTAGGTACCGTTTTTATAACACAGGAGAGGAGTAGGATAGGCGGATGACAGAAAAGCGGGAAATCAGACGTCAAATCAGCTTTCAAAGACATCTCAAAGTTTTTGCCACCAGGCCAGCCAACTTGACCGATATGCTGGCCCAAACGGTACAGCGCTATCCGCATCAAGAAGCCTTGGTGATGAATCAGGTCCGTCTCACTTATAGAGAGCTGGAGGAACAGGTGGTGCAGGTGGCTGCGCAACTCTCCACCGTGTACCGGATTCAAAAAGGGGATCGCGTCGCCGTTTTGCTGGGTAACTGTATTGAGTTTGCCCTCTTGCTCTTTGCCTGTGCCCGCTTAGGGGCCATACTGGTGCCTCTCAACACACGTTTGAAAGAGCAAGAGGTGTCCTTCATGCTGAGTCATGCCGAGGTTAAACTGCTGGTGACTGACTGGGAATTTGTCGGCAAAGTAGAAACGCTCAGGGAGCAATTTGGTCAGAACCTGCCTCATCTACAATATTTTATCCTGGTTAACAACAATGAAGAGCAGCTGACTTTGAAATATAGCTATACAACTTTTCAAAATTTACTTCAACCTGGGCCAAGCATCACACCGGCACAGGTTGGGGAAGAGGATCCACTGTTAATTATGTATACCTCGGGGACGACGGGGCTGCCCAAAGGGGCTGTCTTAAGTCATCTGGGTGTGATTCACAGCGCTATCAACTATGAACAAAGGTTGGAGACTGATCAAGAGACCAGAACGCTGATTGCCGTCCCTCTCTTTCATGTGACGGGATTGATTGGTCAATTGCTGCATATGATTTTGGTGGGAGGGACCTCGGTTTTGATGCGTCGACATCAAACGGAACCCTTTATCCGACTGATGGCCGAGGAGAAAATCTCCTTCCTCTTCAATGTACCGGCCATCTATGTGATGGTGCTTAATCATGAGCTCTTTCCCAAATATAAGTATGATTCGGTAAAAATCATCGCTTACGGCGGCGCGCCCATGTCTCCCGAGACCATTCATGCTCTGCGCCAGGCCTTTCCGGGTGTACGACTCCATAACGCCTATGGGGCCACGGAAACGTCTTCTCCCACCACCATTATGCCCCGGGAGTATCCAGATACCAAATTAAGTTCGGTGGGGCTGCCTGTTTCGGTGGCGGAGCTGAAAGTGGTTGATGAAGAAGGCCAACTTTGTGGTCCCAACGAAGTGGGCGAGTTGTGGATCAAAGGGCCTATGGTGGTGGCCGGATACTGGCGCAATGAAGGAGCCAACCGGCAAAATTTCGTCGACGGCTACTGGTTATCCGGTGACTTGGCCCGAATTGATGAGGATGGTTATGTTTATATCATGGATCGCAAAAAAGATATGATTAACCGGGGAGGTGAGAAGGTTTATTCAGTTGAGGTGGAAAACATCCTCTACAGCCATCCTCAAGTTTTCGAGGCGGCTGTAGTGGGCCAACCACATCCTGTCCTGGGTGAGGAGGTGGTTGCTTATGTGGTGCCTAAGCCCGGCGCGGAGCTAGCGGCTGAAGAGATCATTGATTTTCTGGCTCAGCGGCTTGCTGATTATAAAGTGCCTAAAAAAGTTTTCTTTCTGGATGAGTTGCCCCGTAACCCCGGAGGTAAAGTATTAAAAGCCCAACTTAAAGATCACGCATAAGCTGAAAGGAGATAAGAACCATGCACTTTGAATACTCGGATAAGGTGAAGAAGTTACAAAAAGAACTGCAGGAATTTATGCATGAAGTGGTTTACCCTAATGAGTCAGTTTTTGAAGAACAGTTAGCGAACAGTGAATCTCGGTGGCAAATTCCGCCTGTGTTAGAAGAGATGAAGGCCCAAGCCAAAGCGGCCGGTTTATGGAATCTCTTTTTGCCGGAGAGTGAATATGGAGCTGGGCTGACCAATCTGGAGTATGCACCGTTGTGTGAGATTATGGGTCGCTCTCTTATCGCTCCGGAAGTGTTTAACTGTAACGCCCCCGATACGGGCAATATGGAGGTCTTGGTGCGTTACGGAAGCCCAGAACAGAAGAAAAAATGGCTGGAACCCCTCCTGGAAGGTAAGATCCGTTCCTGTTTCTCCATGACGGAACCCCAGGTGGCCTCCTCTGACGCCACCAACATGCAAGCCCGCATTGAACGGGATGGAGACGAATATGTGATCAACGGGCGCAAATGGTGGTCCACAGGTGCCGGTGACCCCCGCTGTAAGGTGGCTATTGTGATGGGCTTATCCAACCCGGATGCTCCCCGCCATGAGCGGCATTCCATGATTCTGGTTCCTCTGGACACACCGGGGGTCAAGATTGTGCGCATACTTCCCGTATTTGGCTATGACCATGCTCCCCATGGCCATGCGGAAATTGAGTTTAACAATGTGCGCGTCCCTGCTGAAAATATGATTTGGGCTGAAGGTAAGGGCTTTGCCATAGCCCAAGGCAGACTTGGCCCCGGCCGGATCCATCACTGCATGCGTTCTATTGGGGCAGCGGAGCGGGCCTTGGAACTGATGTGTAGACGCGTCGTTGACCGGGTAGCTTTCGGCAAGCCCTTAGCGGAACAAGGTGTGATTCGGGAGTGGATCGCTGATTCCCGCATGGAAATCGAACAAGCCCGTCTGTTGACACTGAAAGCCGCTTATATGATGGATACCGTGGGCAATAAGGCGGCCCAGAAGGAGATTGCCATGATCAAAGTGGTAGCCCCCACCATCTCCTTGAAAGTATTGGACCGTGCCATTCAAGCCTTTGGTGCGGCAGGTGTCTCTGAGGACTTCCCCTTGGCTGCCCACTGGGCCAATCAGCGCACCTTACGTTTGGCCGATGGTCCGGACGAGGTGCATCGCCAAGCTATTGCCAAACAGGAACTTAAACCGTATTTATAAGGGGGATCAGTATGTCAACCGGAGAGATCATACCTGTACGTCAGGGGGAGGAACTGGATATCCCCAAACTGGAAGCCTATTTGCGCCAACACCTTGAGCTGGAGGATGCGCCCCTGGAGGTGAAACAGTTTGCCGCCGGGCGTTCCAACTTGACTTACCTATTACAGGTAGGTAGTTGGGAAGCGGTTCTCCGGCGTCCTCCGCTGGGGCCAGTACCCCCCAAGGCTCATGACATGGAGCGGGAGTCCCGTATTTTGAAACTGTTGCACCCTGTCTTTCCCTTAGCGCCCAAGCCGTATATTTTTTGCCAGGACAAGCAAGTGCTCGGTGCCCCTTTCTTTATTATGGAGAGGCGCAAAGGGGTGGTCGTGGATACGGAACTGCCTGCTGAACATCAACACAATCCTGCAGTGGGAGCCCGTATTTCAGAGCAGATGGTGAAGACGTTGGCCGAACTGCACAGTGTGGACTATGAGCAGGCCGGTCTAGGCGAAATCGGTTATCCGGAAGGGTTTTTGGAACGGCAGGTGAAGGGTTGGATCAAACGCTATGATCAAGCCAAAACGGAGGAGATTCCCCATGTGGATCAGCTTACATCATGGTTGCTTGACAATCTGCCTCCCTCGCCGCCACCAAGTATGATCCATTACGATTTCAAATTGAATAATGTCATGTTTGACTTTGCCTTAGAAAAGATTGTCGCCATTTTTGACTGGGAGATGTCCACCATTGGCGATCCCCTGGCCGATTTGGGCTGTGCCCTCAGCTATTGGATGGAAGCCGATGACCCTGACGTGCTTAAATACGGCTTTGGTGATCCGCCGGTCACTGTACAGCCTGGTTTTATGAGTCGAGCCGAGTTTATCGAAGCGTATGCCCGACAGAGCGGGCGGGATGTGGCCAATATGCACTATTATCTGACCTTTGGTTACTTCAAACTGGCCGGGATCTGTCAGCAAATCTATTATCGTTGGAAACGGGGTCAAACTCAGGATGAACGGTTTAGTGAGATGAACCGTTTTGTGCGTGGGTTGATTGAAGCGGCACTCGTCCAGGCCAACAGCTCGGATTTGAGGTGACTCAATGGGTAAAATTCATCTGCTATTTTGCAAGGAAGAACTGGCTGAGCACAAGTTGCCTGATAAAGTGGTGATTGTGCTGGATATCCTGTTGGCCACCAGCACCATTGTCACCGTGTTAAAACATGGTGCTCCTGCGGTGATTCCGGTGTTAAATGCCGAGGAGGCGAAACAGAAAGCACAAGCCCAAGCTGCTGGAGCTTCGCTTTTGGCTGGGGAATACAAAGGGGAACCTTTGGAGGGTTTTCTCTACCCCGGCCCGGTTTTCTTAAAAGATAAAGTGTCAGGCAAGCAGGTTATCTTGTCCACAACCAACGGCACTGTGGCGATCCGTAAATCGAGCAGCGCCCAAAAAGTATATATTGGCGCCTTGCTCAATGGTGCCCATCTGGCTCAAACGGTGGTCAACAACCATAGGGAAGAGACTATTCTGATTGTCTGTTCCGGTTCAGCGGGCGCGTTCAATCTGGAAGATTTCTATGGTGCCGGTTTTATCATTAACGCGCTTCTGCAATATGGTTCTGAAAACTGGGAGCTGACCGATGCGGCCCAGGCGGCCTGCCTCTTTTACGAAAGCAGAAAGGGTCAAGCCAGAGAGATTTTAAAGCGTTCCCGTGTGGGGCGGATGTTAGCCCGCCACGGTTTTGATGCTGACGTCTGCTATGCGGCCCAAGAAAATGTAACCTCCATTGTGCCCTGTTTGACATCTCAGGGAACTATCAGAGTGGTTGAACCATCTGTGATGGGCAGGATGAGCAAGCAAACTAAGGATTAAGTGCACTCATTTTTCTTGGAGGCCAGGTTAACCATGTGGATTAGCCTGGCCTGACTGTCAATGATGCATGTTTGAAACAGAACTGATTAAAATATGAAACAATCAGCAGAAAGAGAAAGCATGACACTCATATCTAATATTGGCATGAAACTTGCAAAGAAAAGATTGTGAATAGATTGAAGCTTTCCCGTCCTCATGGTAATCAAAGGAGGTTGAACATTGGTGGCAACATTTATGTCCCCTGTCAATATCATCGCCGGACCGGGCACCCTGCAATCTTTGCCCCAGGAAGCCCAACGATTAAAAGTGAACAAAGCGATGATCTATGCCGATCCCGGAGTGGTACAAGCCGGGTTGGTTGAGCAAGTGACGGATGTTTTGCAACAGGCGGGGTTAGAATTTGAAATATACAGCAATATTGTTCCAGAGCCGCCCATTGACGTGGCTGATCAAGCCGTTAATGCGTTAAGGGAGAGCGATGTCGATTTTGTGATTGGTATTGGCGGCGGCAGTTCCCTGGATATAGCCAAAACGGCAGCCACTTTATACGGTAACCCAGGTTCAGTTAAAGATTATTTAAATTTAACAGGAACCAAGACGATTCAGCACAAAGGTTTGCCCCGCATCCTGATTCCCACCACTTCGGGTACGGGTGCTGAAGTGACTGATATCGCTGTCTTCTCTTTGGAAAAGACCAAAGATGTGATTACCCATCCGTTAATGATGGCCGATACCGCTTTGGTTGATGCGGAGCTGACTTATAAGCTGCCGGCCAAAATTACGGCGGCTACCGGGGTAGATGCCTTAACTCATGCAGTGGAAGCATTTATTTCCATGCAGGCCACACCATTGACTGATACTCTGGCTTTAGAGGCGATGCGCCTGATCAGCAACAATATCCGCCAGGCGGTGTGGCAGGGAAAAAACAATCCTGAGGCACGGCAAAAGATGGCCTGGGGCAGCCTGATTGCCGGTTTAAGCTTTTATAATGCCGGTGTATCGGGGGTTCACGCCTTGGCTTATCCGCTGGGAGGCTTGTTTAAAATTCCCCATGGAGAGTCCAATGCCGTCCTTTTGCCCTATGTCTTTGACTATGTCTGGCCATCTTGCCTGGATAAAATGGTGAGAATGGCTGAAGCTTTTGAGGTGTATGAGCCGGGTGTTTCACCACGTCAAAATGCCCTCAATGCCGTGCAGGCTTTGTATGATTTGGTCCAAGATGTAGGCATTCCCACATCCTTGAAAGATTTTGGTATTCAGGAAAAGGATCTGCAGCTTTTGTCAGAGGAAGCGATACAGCAGAAACGGTTGTTGGCGCGCAGTCCTAAACCTTACACCGTAGATGATATTTTGGCCATCTATCAACAAGCCTATGTCGGCCGCTCTTAGAAAGGAAGCCAGAATCATGTATGAAACAAGAATCGAACCCCGTGTTTCGGAAACAGATGGTGCGGGTCACATTAATAACACGGTGGTGCCCATCTGGTTTGAAGCAGGACGCAAGGAGATCTTTAAACTATTTACGCCTGACCTCAGCTTTAAGAATTGGAGAATGGTGATCGTTAACATCAATGTAGACTATATTAGACAACTTTATTACGGACGGGAAGTGACCGTCAAAACCTGGGTTAAAAAAATTGGCAACTCCAGCTTGGTCCTTTATGAAGAGATTTGGCAAGATGGTGACGTGTGTGCCAAAGCCCAGACCACGTATGTCAATTTTAATTTTGAGATCCAAAAAACGGAACCGATTCCCAGCCATATCCGGCAAGAACTGGAGAAACATTTGCTTGAAGAACAGGAATAAGTTTACCGCTAAGGGGGAAAAGAGATGCATCGTTTAGATGGCAAAGTGGCCCTTGTTACAGGTGCCAGTTCTGGTATTGGAAAAGCGATCGCCCTCTTGATGGGTGAACGGGGAGCCAAAGTAGCGGTCAACTATCATTCCAATGAACAGTCGGCCAACGAGGTGGCGGAAAGCATACGTGACAAGGGTGGTACCGCCATGGTGGTCCAGGCCGATGTGACCGATCGAGATGCGGTGCGGCAGATGGTGGACCGTGTGATCCGTCAGTTTGGGCAGATTGATATCTTAATCAATAATGCAGGGTCAGTCCTCAAACGCAGTACTTTTTTGGACTGTTCAGATGACTTATGGCAGCAAACCATTGATTTAAATATCAACAGCCTCTTCTATTGTTGTCAGGAAGTGATTCCCTTTATGGTGCGTCAAGGGGGAGGTAAGATTATCAATATGTCCTCTGTTGCCGCCAGACTGGGGGGTGGTGGGGATTCGATCCATTACGCCATGGCCAAAGGGGCGGTCAACACGATGACCGTAGGTTTAGCCAAGGAGTTTGCCCCCCACAACATTTTGGTCAACGCCGTGGCCCCCGGGGTGATTGATACCCCTTTTCAAGCCAAATATTCATCACCCGAGCGGATCGAGCGGGCCATTAAGTCCAATTTGATCAAACGTTTGGGCACAGCGGAAGAAGTGGCCGAGCTGGTCTGTTTCCTGGTTTCAGATGCGGCCAATTATATTACCGGTGAGATCTATACCATCAGCGGAGGACGTTAGGATAAAGTAAGGAGAAGGAGTGAGAAATTATGGCTAAAGTGGTCGTGTTGGGTGCCGGAACAATGGGGGCTGGCATCGCTCAGGTAGTGGCCACCAGCGGTCACCAAGTCTATTTGAAGGATATCAATCAAGAGGTTGTGGACAAAGGGTATCAGGGCATTGCCGAGCGACTCCAGCGTCAGGTGCAGAAGGGCAAGCTGACCGAGAGTGAGCAAGGGGAAATTTTGGCCCGGATTCAGCCCTGTGTCCAGTGGCCAGACGATCAGTTTGATTTTATTATCGAAGCGGTGATTGAAAAAATGGAGGTGAAAAAACAGGTTTTTCAAGAGATGGAAGAGGTGGCCACATCTCAGACCATCATTGCCACCAACACCTCCTCTTTGAGCGTCACCGAACTGGCTGCCCAGCTTACACATCGTGAACGGGCCATCGGCTTACACTTTTTTAACCCGGCCCCGATCATGCCTTTGGTTGAAATGATTCCTACGGCAATTACCAGTGAAGAGACGTTAGTCCGCAGTAAAGAATTTATCACTTCGTTGAATAAAAAGCCGATCCAGGTACAAGATTCCCCCGGCTTTGTGGTGAACAGGTTGCTGGTGCCCTTTATCAATGAAGCCGCTTTTTTGTTGATGGAAGGCACCGCTTCGGCTGAGGATATTGATGAAGGGATGAAACTGGGGGCGAATCATCCTATTGGGCCGTTAAGACTGGCTGATATGATTGGCATTGATGTGGTTCTCTTTGTGATGGAAACGTTATTTGAGGAGTTAGGTGAAGATAAGTATCGGCCCTGTCCTCTGTTACGTCAAATGGTGAGAGCAGGAAAGCTGGGCCGCAAAAGCGGAGAAGGATTTTTTACCTACGAATAAGCAGCAAACAAACTACTAGAGGGTGAACAGACGTGAACATTTTAGAGGAATTTTTTAGCTTGCGTGGCAAGAACGCCATTATTACCGGTGCCAGCAAGGGGCTGGGTAAAGGGATCGCCGAAGCTTTCGCTGCGGCAGGCGCCAAGGTCTATATGGTCAGTCGCAGTGAAGACAAACTGCGCCAAAATCAGGAAGAGATCCGCCAATTAGGCGGGGAAGCCTATTATTTGGCAGGGGATGTCAACGATCCCCATTTTATTGAGGAAGTGGTTACCCATGTTGACCAAAGCGACGGGAAAATAGATATCCTGGTGAATAACGCCGGTGTAGCCATACCCGGTCGTGTGACCGATATTACTGCGGAACAATGGGATCAAACAATGGAGACCAATCTTAAGTCCGTCTTCTTTTTCTCCCAGGCCGTGGCCAAAGTGATGAAACGGGAGCAAGCGGGACGGATTATCAACATGGCCTCCGTGCTGGGCGTTGTGGCTGACCATAAAGTGTCACCTTACTGTATAAGTAAAGGCGGCGTGATTCAAATGACCAAAGCCTTTGCTTTGGAATTGGCCAAATACAACATCCAGGTCAATGCCCTTGCTCCCGCCTTTATCCGTACAGATATGAATGATAAAGCCTTTGAAAATGAAAAATATATGAACTATATCCTGAGTAAAACCCCTTTGGGACGGTTGGGGCAGGTCAATGAAATAGCTGGTGCAGCGCTCTTTTTGGCTTCGCCTATTGCCAGTTATATGACAGGACACATCTTGCATGTCGATGGGGGCTGGACGGCTCAATAACTTATTTTTATAATTTAATGAATAGAGTTAAAGAGTTGAGTACAATAAAGCGAGTGAAAAGGGGTTGGAAACATGTCAGGAAAGATGAACGCGGTGATTGTTACCAAGTATGGGGGCCCTGAAGTGCTGGAATATCGGGAAATTGACCGGCCCACGCTAGAGCCTACTGAAGTGTTGATTAAAGTGGAGGCGGCCAGTGTCAACTTTGCCGACATCAAAGCCCGTTCCGGCAATTACCATGGTGCTGAAGCCCCTCCTTTTATTCCGGGACTGGACTGTTCCGGGGTGATTGAAGAGGTTGGGCGAGAAGTGACCCAGCTCAGGCCGGGGCAGCGGGTGATGGCCTTTCCCAGCACAGGTTCATATGCCGAATATGTGAAGGCCAAAGAAGTTTTAACCTACCCGATACCTGACAATGTCGACTTTGAGACCGCTGCGGCCTTCCCCACTGTGGCCATCACCTCCTATAACCTGCTGGTTAAAATGGCCCGCATTCAAGCAGGGGAAAGCGTGTTGATTCATTCAGCTTCCGGTGGCGTAGGCACCACAGCTACTCAACTGGCCAAATTGCTTGGTGCTGGACTGGTGATCGGTACAGTGAGCAGTGATGAACGGATGGAAGCCGCCATCAAAGCCGGTGCTGATCATGTGATCAATTATCGTGAACACGATTTTGTGCAGAAAGTGAATGAGCTGACTGATGGTCAAGGAGCCGATATCATCTTAGATTCTTTGGCTGGCGACATGTTTGAGAAAAGTATGGACTGTTTGGCCAGATTTGGCCGGATTGTCAACTTTGGTAATGCCAATGGGAATGTAGGCGGCCGGTTCCAGACCAATGGTTTGCACGCCAGCTGTCGCTCCGTCATGGGGTACAGCACCGGTACCTATCGCAAATATCGTCCTGAAGAATTAAGAGAACCGGCCCAAAATGTGCTTAAATTCTTAGAACAAGGACAGCTGCATATGTATATCAATAAGCGCTTTCATTTGAAAGACGCGGCAGAAGCCCAACGTTTGATCGAAGCACGCCAAAATACCGGTAAAGTGATTTTGTTGCCCAAGGCTTAAAATGGGATAGAATACAGCCGTACCAAAAAACGAGACTGCTTCTATGAACAGTCTCGTTTTGGTGCTTATTCGGCCTGCAGTTTTCTCCATAAAGTGGTGCGGCTGATCCCCAGCCGCTTGGCTGCTAGTTCTTTATTACCCTGACACAAGTTTAGCACATGTCGAATATAATCTTTCTCCAAACTTTTAAGCTTATTCTCCAACGGCAGAGTTTCCGCCTCAATCGAGCTCTTGGCCCGGGTCGGGTAAAGGGCTTGGCGCATCTTCTCCACCGCGGTCTGTTGATCCAGTTGTTCACCATCACAAAAGACGATAAAACGTTCTAACACATTTTCCAATTCACGGATATTGCCAGGCCAATCATGAGCATATAACAGGGCCATCATCTCTTCGTTCTGCACGTACTGATCCAAGTACTCAGCCCCATGCCGCTTCAGGAAATGGGTCAACAACAGCGGAATATCATCGAGCCTTTCCCGCAACGGGGGCACATGCAAGACTAAGACACCGATCCGATAGTAGAGGTCCTCCCTGAATGTCCCCTTTTGGACACACTCTAACAGATCTTTGTTGGCCGCGGTAATGATGCGTACATCGACAGGAATATTTTGATCACCCCCGATGCGCATCACCTCTTTTTCCTGAATCACTCTTAACAGTCTCGATTGCAGAGGGAGGGGGAGTTCACTGATCTCATCCAAAAAGATGGTTCCTTTATGGGCCAGTTCGAACAGACCCGGTTTACCGCCCTTTTTGGCCCCGGTGAAGGCCCCTTCCTCGTAGCCAAACAGTTCACTGTTTAATAAGCTTTCCGGCAGCGCGGCACAGTTGACGGCGACAAAAGCCTGGTTGCGTCGATCGCTGGCATTATGAATCCCCTGGGCAAACAGTTCCTTCCCTGTACCTGATTCCCCTTGGATTAAGATGGCTGAATGGGACTGACTGTATTTCTGGGCCGTAGTCAATGTGTTTTTCAGAGGTGTGCTTGAACCGATAATATCAGCGAAAGAATAATGGGCGACCAGGCGCTTCTGGTTTAATTTTTTGCGGATTTGAAGCTCTTTCTTTTGCAGGTCGGCAATGTCGTCCAAAATGGCAATAACACCGAACCGCTCGCTGTCTTCCATGGTGATGGGCACGATTTCGGCTTCGATTTTTTTGCTGTTCTGATTAATGATACGGTTGATGGACTGTTGTCCGGACAATTCTTGAGCTTCAACAGATAATTGGGGAAACAGATCTGTCAAAGTCTGTCCGATCATCTCTTTTTTGCTCATCCCCAGCAGTTGTTCGGCAGACGGGCTGCAGACCGTCACCTTCAGATTTTGGTCTGTGGCGATTACACCGCTTGAATTAAAATCAACAATGGTTTTAAAGAACAGCGATTGTTCCATCTCCTTGCGGTAGGCTTCCAAGGTGTTTAAGGCATAGCTTAACGCTTCTCTCATCGCCCGCTCAGAGTAATAAAAATAGCCCCTTAGACCATAATTTTCCGCCTCATTACAGATCCAACTTCCTCCTACCACGCAGGGCACTCCTGCTTGTTGTAAACTTTTAAGCTTCTCTGTGGCCTCCAAATAAGACTGATAGGTTTCTTGGCGCACCTTCGTTTTAAGCAGATGGGCTGTGTTATCAATTTCTGGAATGTTCTCGTGAAAATTAAGCACAATAATTTCATCGGTATCAATGTCTTGAATGGTTTGTAAAAAATCAAAACCTGTGACCTTGACGGGGATGACCAAATTGTCTAACTGCTTGCTAAAGGAGATGGCACTGCGGTCCCCGCTGATTAAAATATTGTAGGGCTCCAACACCGATTCTAAAATTTCCAGAGATTGATTGGTGTCAGCAATAGCCTGTAAAGGCAACTCTGAAATTTCTATATCCACCCAATCCGGAATGTCCATGGCACTTATGACAGAGCGGGCTAAATTGGCTAAATGCGGCCATCCGGCAATGACGATTTTTGGATTTAATCTTTTCATAAGGTTCCCTCCTTGCAGATGATGTAGAAGGATGGGATGACTTTATTATACCATAAGACCCATAAAAATTAGCTTAAACTTAAAAGTTTGTTTCAAAATAGAAATTTTAATGTTACAAATATGAAACATTTATCCATGCCCCACAATTTTTCTACGCTTTGATCTGCGGTATAAAGAGATTTATCCCAAAGATTTTTGGGGATCGAAATTCCTTGATTTTATAAGGTTTTCGACGCTAAAAATTAAGCTTAATCTCAAAGGGAAGAAAATTGGCATCGCTTTTGCATAAGAGGAAAGTAAGATGGGGCACTTCAATCCACGTGTAAAGGAGTTGACTTCTTAGAGATGGCAACAGAGCACCTGTTTTTAGAAAAGCAAGGACATGTGGCTACATTGTATTTAAATCGTCCGGAGAAAAAAAACGCCCTCACCTATGAAATGTGGGCAGCCATTCCCGGGTTCATTGAGGAAGTAGAAGCCGATGATGAGATTAAAGTTTTAATCATACGCGGGGTTAATGGGGAAGCTTTTGCTGCGGGGGCAGATATCAGTGAGTTTGAAACCTTACGCTCCACCCCTGAAGGCGCCATGAAATATAACGAAAAAGTTTTGGCTGCAGAGGCCGCCTTATACAACTGTTCTAAACCAATCATTGCCATGATTCAGAAATATTGTATCGGCGGGGGTTGTGAAATTGCGGCAGCATGTGATTTAAGATTTACTTCTGAAAATGGAATCTTTGGCATTACACCGGCGAAACTAGGTTTAATCTATGATTTATCTGCCACTAAAAATGTGGTCGATCTGATTGGCCCTTCCCGTGCCAAAGATATTCTCTTTTCCGGCCGATTCTTAGATGCCCAAGAAGCTTTTGCCTATGGGCTTGTCGATCATGTCTATCCCGATGAGGAGATCGTGGAAAAAACATATGCTTATGCCGAAATGGTGGCCAGCCGGGCTCAAAAAACAGTGAAAGGGGCCAAAAAAATTATCCGCGAGATACTGAATGGGGCCACGGAAGAGACGGAAGAGATCAAGCAGATGATTTTGGATTCGTTTGTTTCCAGTGATTATAAAGAGGGTGTACGGGCCTTTTTGGAGAAAAGACAACCGCAATTTAAAGAAGTTTAAGGGGGTGAAACGATGGGCGCTTTAAGTAAAATGAAGGTGATTGACCTCACCCAGGTTTTATCAGGCCCATACTGTACCATGGTTCTTGGTGATATGGGGGCTGAAGTGATCAAGGTGGAAAAGTATCCCCACGGGGACGATACCCGTCAGATGGGTCCCTTTATCGAGGGGGAAAGTGCGTGTTACATGATGGTTAACCGCAATAAAAAAGGGATGCGGGTCAATCTTAAACATGAAAAAGGGAAACAGATTTTATACCGCTTAGTGGAATCGGCCGATGTCTTGGTGGAGAATTTTCGCCCCGGTGTGGCCGCTAAATTGGGGATTGATTATGAAACATTGAAGGAGATTAATCCGGGACTGATCTACTGTTCCATTTCGGGTTATGGTCAGACCGGTCCTTACCGCAATAAAGGCGGCTTTGATATTATGGCGCAGGGCTTGTCCGGGATTATGAGTATGACCGGGGAACAGGGAGGAGAACCGGTTAAAGTGGGCATTGCCATTCATGATATCGCTGCAGCGATGACTGCTTTGTATCATATTCTAGTTGCTTATATTCACAAATTAAATATAGGCGAGGGCCAATATATTGACATTTCTCTGGTGGATTCTGGTTTAGCTTGGACCGTGTGGGAAGCTGCGGCCTATTTTGGCGCAGGAGAAATACCGCGGCCCAATGGAACCAGGCACCGCGTTTCTGCTCCATACCAAGGTTTCCGTACTCAAGACGGTTCTGTTTTGGTGGGAGCAGCCAATCAGAAGTTGTGGGAGAAATTTTGTCTTAATGTGGTGGGAAAACCGGAGTGGATTACTGATCCTCGTTTTAGAGAGGGGGTGGATCGTCAAGCCAATGTAGATACATTGGCCCAGCTGATACAAGAGATTTTCATCACCAAACCTTCACAGTACTGGCTGGACAAAATGGAAGCGGAAGGTATACCCTGTGGTCCCATTCTCTCTTATGATCAAGCCTTGCAGAACGAGCATATTCTTGCCAGGGACATGGTTCAAGAGGTGGAGCATCCCGTGGCAGGGAAAGTGAAAACCTTAGGATTTCCTGGTAAATTATCGGCTACTCCGGGCCACATCTACCGTCCGGCACCAACGTTAGGCCAGCACAGTGAAGAGATTTTACAATCCCTTCGTTTTTCGGCAGAGGAAATCAAACAGCTACAGGAAGAGGATGTCATTTAATCTCCTTTGCCTATCAAATAATTGATTATTAATAAATATCATATAATACAAGGGGGAAATGAAATGAAAAACAGTAAACTGTGGTTGATCACTTTGGTTCTGGCTTTAGGTTTGGCTATGGTTTTGACAGGATGCGGAGGCGGTACATCCAGCGAATCGTCTGACTCTGATCAAGGGGAAGGCAATGACGCTGGTCAAGAGGCTCAAAACCTTAGTCAGGAAGAGGTAATTGCTGAAATTGATCGTATTACTGATGAAGTGAATGCTGGCAATCTTACTTTAGAAGAAGGTATTGAGGAATTAAAAGCTGTTATTCCCAAGCCTGAAGGCTATCCGGAACGCAAAATTGAATATGTGATTGCTTGGGGAGAGGGTGGCGGCTCTGACTTATATGCCCGCCATATTATCGAAGATGCTCAAAAGATTTTAGGTGTGGATATTATCCCTAATAATATGCCTGGTGGTAACGGTGAAGTTGGTTTGGCTTATGTTTTGTCCCAGCCTGCTGATGGATATACACTGTATGGCGCCGTAGCCACGCAAGTGGTGAACGAAGCTTTGGAAGAACAACCTCATTCATTTACTGAGGATACTGATTTCATCATTCGTAATCAAGGTGCTACAGAAGTATACTGGGTTAAAGCAGACAGTCCCTTTAAAACTTTTGACGATGTAATCGCTGCTGAGAAGGAAAATCCTGGCTCAGTAACCATGATTGGCGGAGGGATTGAGGATGAAATCCGTTTGGCTGAGCTGAATAGCCAACTGGGCACTGAGATTGTTAATATCCCCAGCCAGGGCTCCGGAGAGCGTGTAGCCAGCTTGCTGGGTGGGCACGTAGATATCTTGCATGAAACAACCGGTGCAGTTATTGATTTGTACAAAGACGGTCAGATCCGACCCATCTTACTTCCTAATGAAGCTTTTAGAGAAGCTTTTCCCGATGAGGAAGTCCAAACTGTAGAGGACATTGGGGTAGACATTACAGTGAGTCGTTGGAGAGGTATTAATGCACCTAAGGGTCTTGATCCTGAAATCAAGCAATATTTGCACAATGTGTTCTATGCTGCTTCAAAATTACCTTTCTATAAAAACTACCATGAAGAAAACTTTTTCCACTTAACGGAAGGTTACCTTAACTCCGAGGATTATGAAGATTCCGCCAAAGAAGAAGTGAAAGTGATCAGAGAGATATTGGAAGAAACCGGGTACGTAGAGTAAAATAAGTTAAAATAAGGGGACAGGCTCCACAGGGAGTTGTCCCCTATTTCTTGGTAAGGAGTGAGTCAGGTGAGTCTACCTACACATGTCACGGATATGTCTGCTGTTGAGCTGGCCCGTTTGATCGGCACCAAGCAGATTTCACCGGTGGAAGTGATTGACCAATTTTTAGACCGCATTGAGCAGGTCAATCCCCATATCAACGCCTTTTGTACCATCTTAGCGGAGGAAGCGCGGTCAGAAGCTCAAAAATTAGAACAACAACTGATGAGATCCGACGTCACCCTGGGTCCATTAGGCGGGGTTCCTGTGGCCATCAAGGATTTGACCCCGGTGGCCGGTGTGCGCACCACATTTGGCTCCCAAGCCTATGCCGATTATATTCCCACTGAAGATGCAGTTGTGGTTAAACGACTCAAAGCAGCGGGGGCGATCATTATCGGCAAAACGAACACACCTGAGTTTGGCCATAAGGGAACTACGGATAATCTTCTGTTCGGCACCACAAAAAACCCATGGAATGTAGAGCTTACATCGGGGGGTTCCAGCGGAGGGTCGGCGGCGGCTGTGGCAGCCCGCTTGGTTCCTGTAGCTGAAGGGAGTGATGGTGGAGGATCGATTCGCATTCCGGCCAGTTTCTGTGGCATTTTCGGTTTGAAACCCACCTATGGCCGCGTACCTTTTGGACGGGTAAAGGAGAACTTGTTTTCCACCCAACATCCTTATCAACATTACGGTCCATTAACGAGGACAGTGGAGGATGCGGCCTTGATGCTGTCGGTGATGGAAGGTTACACCCCGCAAGATCCGTTTGTGATGCCTACCTCATCTCCGGTCAACTTAAACAAGGCGCTTGAGAGCAAGCAACCTTTGCGGGTAGCCTATAGCCCTAACTTGGGTGTATACGAGATCGATACAGAAGTGAACACCTTGATCGAGAAAGCTGTGGCCCAGGTTGAACAACTTGGCTGTGTTGTGAAAGAGATCGAGCTTGGATTGGGGATGTCCAGGTCTGAGCTGAATCGAAATTTCTCAACGCTGTGGAATGTTCATATGGCCAGTCATTATCACGCTTTAGTCCCCGAGTATGGGGCCAAGATGTCACCTGGACTGCTTAAAATGATTGAGGCGGGCCAAAAAGTGAGTCTGATGGAGTATAAACAGATCGAATGGGTCCGCACTCAGCTGTGGGATAGAATACAAGATGTATTTGAGGAGTACGACCTGTTGGTCTCGCCTACGTTGGCTGTACCAGCTTTTGCTCATACATTAGCTGGACCGAGAGAGATTAACGGTCACAAAGTAAATCCCCATGTGGACTGGATGTTAACGCCCCTATTTAACTTAACGGGACATCCTGCCGCCTCAGTTCCGGTGGGCTGGACCCAGGATCAGCTTCCAGTCGGTCTGCAGGTCGTCGCCCCTCGCTTTGAGGAAGAAAAAATTTTGAGACTGGCTTATATGTATGAACAGGCCCACTCCTGGAACGCACGCCAACCTAACCTTTAGCATTGGCCTACCCTTATAAAATGTGTCTACTCCCTCTATCGATGCTGTTGCTTGGTGGTGAGGGATCCCTATTGGTTTAAGACAAAAACCCGGGTAACGAACACCTGCATCAAAGCGTGTTCCTTATCCGGGTTTTCTCTGTCAGATGATCCGATGGATTAACTTTTGGCCTCATCAGCTTATGGCTTGACCATGGCCATAATCAATCCCGGTTCTTCCAACCATTCCTCAACAGATGACCGATCAGAGCAGAAAGAGTGGATACAGACCCCTTGTTTGTAAACATTGATACAGGAAATATAGTCTGAAAAAGCATAAACTTCTGCCTCAAATCCTTCCGATAGGGCAATCCTTCTTGTCGTGTGGTGATTATGTGCGGACACTATTACACCTCCCTTGGAATATTAGCAGCCATTCATTTAGGTCCAGAGTGAGAAAATACATATCATCTAGTGTATGCATGAGAAATTTTAATATGCATGCTGGCGGGGTATAATGTTTCAATTTATGCACAATTGTGTAATTTTTATCTTAAGCGATGAGAACCATTAATTCAAGGGTATTTTTCAAAAATAAATGTCAAAAAATTATTGACAATAAAGAATAGTTGCTATAATATCTAATACATCAGATATTAGTTAATGGCTCGTTACATCATTATGACTTTGATCAGAAGGGGTGGAAAAATGAAGAGTATAGCAATATCTGGATTAACAGGGCAAGGAATAGAAACGGCAGGAGAGATTTTATCGTCTGTAGTGAATTCCTTGGGTTACCGACATAGAACATGGCGGGATTTTTCTACCATTATTCGTGGTGGACATACTTCATTTGAAATATATATTGCAGACAAAGAAGAAGGCTTGCTCCCTACAAGGGTTAAACATTTAAATTTGGCTGTTGTTTGGAATGACGAAGGTGTTCAGCATTATCAGCATAGAGTTAAAGAGAAAAATAGGATGTTTGGTTCCAGCAAAGCGAAGGGGATTTTGCCAGAAAATCAAGTCGACGTCCCTAACCTTGGATTTAATGTGTGGAGTCTAGGCCTAATAGCAGCTTATTTAGGTATTCCTCTGGAACTTTTAAAATCGGAGGTGAGCACAAGATTTAAAGGTAAATCAAATGAGGAACTATTGGTTCAAGGATTTCAACTGGGAAAAACCATTGAAACTGATCAGCCATTGGTTCCCTTAGATTCAGAAAATGTGATTTTATCGGGAAATGATGCCTTATGCTTGGGGGCAATTGCTGGGGGAGTAAGACATTATTATGGCTATCCCATTACACCGGCTTCGGAAATCCTAGAGAACTTTTTTCGTTGGCTTCCGCCGCTAGGAGGTGCTGCTTACCAGTTGGAAGATGAGATTGCCGCTATCCATGCCGCGATTGGCTGTAGCTATGCGGGTGAACGTACATTTGTAGCCACTAGTGGTCCAGGGCTTGCTTTGATGACAGAGGGTCTGAGCTACACAGCTGCCACGGAGATACCGTTAGTGATCGTAGATAACCAACGTGGTGGACCCTCAACCGGGATGCCCACTAAAACAGAACAGAGTGATCTAATGCATCTTAGACATGCAGGACATGGGGATTTTGCTCGGATTTTATTGACGCCAACCAACATTATTGACTGCATTATCACGATGCAAGAAGCTTTGAATCTAGCTGATTATTATCAATGCCCGGTGCTTCTAGCACTCGATCTTGATCTTGCTGTCAGAAAGGTCTCTATACCTTGGTCAGCAGTTGAAAGGGCGCTCCAAAGTATTCAGCTGAATAGAGGTCCAACTATCACTGATCTTAACACTTCTTTAGAAGGGTATGTTCGATATCGTCCCCCAGCTGAAGGTGTTCCACCTCTGCGGTCGATACCCGGAGTTGCAGGTGGTGCCTATGTGGCCAGTGGGGATGAACATGATGAAAGAGGATGGATGGAACCTGATTTTGGTGAGGTAAGGCAGACACTTCATAAGAGACGGACCTTTAAAGCTGACCATATCGAGTACGATCGCCCTTTTACAACACTAGGGGATCCAAAAGCCCCCGTGATGATCATCGGTACAGGCGCATTGGGAGAATTGATTGAGACTTTGGTTGGGGATCGTTCAGCAGATTTCCAAGGGTTGCTTATACGCCAACTGTCTCCTGTGCCATGTGAGGCCTTAACAGAAGCTTTAGCCCATGTTGAGCAGGTGATTATCGCCGAATACAATGCAACAGGGCAAATTCGTACTATACTAAGCGAAGTGTTATCAGATAAGCAGGTTCTATCATTGCTCCGTTTTGATGGCGAACATTACACCTTGGAAGAGTTTTCAGAGTCAATTGACAGACTTTTAAAGGAAGTGGAAGTTAAGAACAAGTGATTCAGGGAGGTTAAGGATGAGTACAACACTAACGGCAAAAGATTATTCAAATGGTAATAAGCCAACCTGGTGTCCAGGTTGTGGTGATTATTCTGTCTTACGGGGGATTCAAAAAGCCTTATTATCACTAGGTATCAGACCCGAAAAAACAGTCTTGGTTTCTGGGATAGGATGTAGTGGAAAAATTGCACACTATTTCGGTGGTTATGCCATTCATGTGACTCACGGGAGGACTTTGCCCACTGCACAAGGAATCAAAACAGCTCGACCAGATCTTACGGTGATTGCGGCCGGTGGAGATGGTGATGGATACGGGATTGGTGTCGGGCATCTGGTTCACGCCGCCAGGAGAAATCTCCCCATCACGTACATCGTGATGGATAACTCTGTATATGGTAACACAAAAGGTCAAACATCCCCCACGAGTCCATTGGGTTATCAGTCCTCCACATCGCCTATGGGTAATCAAGATATGCCGGTAAATCCATTATTATTAGCTTGGTCTGCTGGGGCCTCCTTTATTGGTCAGGGTTTTTCCGGAGATTATAAACATCTTGAAGATCTATTTAAGAGGGGTATTCAGCATCAAGGCTTTTCACTTATCAATGTCTTTAGTCCCTGTGTCGTTTTCAATAAAGCCCAAGGCTATGATTATTATAAGAACAACATCGTTTATCAAGACCATCCTGCTCCTTCAGCTGAAGAGTATATTTCCAATTTGATGCAATCTCCTAAGAGAGTTGGTGTTCTGTGGGAAAAGGAAATAAAAGAGCGGAATCTTAGGAATCAGCCAGTGTACCAAACTCATCAAGAAGTCATTTCCTATCTGCGGACCAACCTCGCTTAGCACTGGGGATTCCCTGGATAACCACTCTTTTAGTAAAGAATAAATCTAAGAGGTGATGAATAGTGGATGGAAAAATTTTTGAATACCTAGAAAAGTATGATTATGAAAATCTATTCTTCCTCAATGACAATCAAACGGGGCTCAAAGGGGTGATCTGCATCCATGACACCACACTTGGACCAGCTACTGGTGGCTGCAGAATGTGGACCTATGCCAATGAGTGGGACGCAATCGAGGATGCGCTCCGCCTTGCTAGGGGGATGACCTACAAATATGCTGCCGCTGGTGTTGATCTCGGGGGTGGCAAGGCGGTTATTATTGGAGATCCAAAAACACAGAAAAGTGAGGCACTTTTTCGTTCATTGGGACGGTTTATCAATCGTTTAAACGGTATGTACATTACCGGACTAGATGTTGGTACTACGTTAAGGGATATGGAAACAATCAGACTTGAAACACCTTATGTTGTGACACTTCCCAGAGAATTTGGCGGTGCAGGACAAATATCCAACTATACTGCATTAAGTGTTTTCCAATCCATGAAAGCTTGTGCTGAGGAGAAATTTGGTGTCAATAGTCTTGAAGGCCTTCGGGTGGGTGTTCAGGGTGTCGGTAGTGT
Organism: Caldalkalibacillus uzonensis; assembly: GCF_030814135.1. Classification (NCBI taxonomy): domain Bacteria; kingdom Bacillati; phylum Bacillota; class Bacilli; order Caryophanales; family Bacillaceae; genus Caldalkalibacillus; species Caldalkalibacillus uzonensis. Next base: position 88,154 of record NZ_JAUSUQ010000010.1, read on the forward strand.
GGGTTACCATGTGGTCAAATTTCTGGCCGAGGAAGGTGCGCACATTACAATAGCTGATATTGATCAAGAAAGGGTCAAAGCCGTAGCTGAAGAATTTGGGGCAAAAATAGAAAAGCCCGACCGTATTCATGCCCTTGATCTTGACATTTTTTCTCCATGTGCTCTCGGCAAAGTGATCAATGACCAGTCTATAGAGGAGCTTAAGTGCAAGGTAATTGCAGGCTCAGCCAATAATCAACTTGCGGAAAGCAAACATGGTGACTATTTAGATCAAGCAGGAATTCTTTATGCCCCAGATTATATTGCTAATGCCGGAGGTACGATATTTGATACTGATCGATTAAAACCGGGTGGCTTTAATGAAGAGCGGGGAGTCCAAGCTGTAAAGAGGGTTTACGAGACCATGAAGCAGATTATTAAAATCTCTAAAGAAGAACAGATTCCTACATATAAGGCCGCTGATAGATTAGCTGAAAGAAGAATTGCCAGTGTAGGAAAAGCTAAACAGTTACGAAAAGCTGTTAACATTTCAATGTGATCATATGAAAAATAGGAGGAAGTGATATTGATGCGTTTAAAAGGCAAAGTTTGTGTGGTCACTGGTTCTAGTATGGGGATTGGTGAGACTATCGCCGAGCGGTTTGCTCAAGAAGGTGCTAAAGTTGTTGTGAACTCCCGAAGTGAAGAACGGGCCCAAAAAACCGCTTCAAGGTTAAAAGAAATGGGGTATGATGTGACACCTATTGCAGCAGATATGTCTATTAAACAACAGGCGGATATGCTGGTGGAAAAAACTGTGGAGCAATATGGTAAAATTGACGTTTTTGTTAATAATGCTGGGATCAACCGTATTGCGCCTTCATTAGAATTGAGTGAAGAAGATTGGCGTGCGGTGATTGATACTAATCTGACGGGAGTATTTTTTGGGTCACAAGCTGCTGGAAAGTATATGCAAGATAGAGGGGGTTCAATTATCAATATGACTTCTATCTTTGGTCAAGTGTGTGTCCCCATGAGAGCAGCTTATAGCTCAGCCAAACATGGAATTATTGGATTGACAAAGGTTCTTGCCGTGGAGTGGGCAGAAAAAAACATTCGTGTAAATGCTGTAGCTCCCGCATATATCAAAACTCCATTAGACGAGACTGACCAGGAAACCGGGGGTTACGATGATAGTGATGTGATCAGACGTACTCCATTAAGGCGCTTTGGTTCAACAAAGGAAGTGGCTGATGTCTGCCTCTTTTTAGCTTCTGATGAGGCCAGTTATGTTACAGGTTCAGTGTATAATGTCGATGGTGGTTGGGTAGCCTATGGCGGGTGGTAGAACGGATTAAGATACCCTAAAATTCAACACTGGAGTAGACTTCAACAAGAAAGGTGGTGATAAGTGTCTTGGATATTTTGGTACCATCGCACAAAATGTCGACTTTTAGGCAAATAGTTGCAATATGAACAGCGAGGAGGAATGACGGTGAACGTCAGTTTGTTTAAGGAAGCGGATTATCAGTATGAGCCTTTGGAGGGAACGATTGGTGTTGGTTATGCTGAAATTACCCGTTTCGTCAGGGATGAGATTTCATCTACATTGGGCGGCGGAATAGTTAAAATGAAGACATGTAAGTTTCCATGGACGGTAAGATATGATGAAGTGATCTATGTCATTGAAGGAGAGGTCATTATTCACTTTGATGGCAAAAAGTTGGTAGGTCAAAAAGGTGACTCATTCTTTATTGAAAAAGGTTCTCCTATTGTATACGAATCTCTTTCTGAAAGTTCATTTTTCTTTTCTTTATACCCCGCAAACTGGAGGAAGAAGGAAGTTTAGAAATATACCCTAATTTTTCTGAAGAATATATATTTTTAAAACCATTATCTGGGAGGCGGTAAGATGACATTTGGGATTTTTATAAGTCTAATAGGCTTTCCTATTGCTGTCTTGATTGTTACTTTCTTGTGTTATTGGGATATTGAGAGGAAGTACAAAGAACAAAACAAATCGGGACTAGAACGTGGCCCTGTGTCCAGTGAAGAAGGAGGGATATCTTCATGAGTACGCATCCCCTAACCATCACTGTTTTTATCTTATATCTCATCATGCTAATCGTAATAGGCATTGCCAGTGCAAAGAAAAGTTCTGGAGGATTGATAAGTTTCTTCCTAGCTGGAAGAGGTTTGGGAAAGTGGACTGTAGCGCTAAGTGCTGTCAGTTCTGGACGTAGTAGCTGGCTGGTTTTAGGAGTAACCGGAATTGCTTATTTAAACGGATTACAAGCCGTGTGGACGGTAGCAGGTTATATCTTTGTGGAGATCTTTATGTTTTTCTATGCTGCCAGACGCTTTAGGAAGTACAGTGAGCAGAGTGGGAGTATAACCATTCCCGATATCTTAGAAACCAGGTATCAGGATAAAACAAGGGTGTTAAGAATAACAAGCTCTTTAATCTTAATTTTCTTTATGATTGCTTATGTTGGCAGTCAAATTGTGGCAGGAGGGACAGCGTTTTCAGGAGGTTTAGGTCTCTCTCAAAATGGGGGCATGTGGTTAACTGCAATAATCTTACTCCTGTATACGATGCTTGGCGGCTTTCACGCTGTATCTAAAACCGATTTGGTGCAAGCGATCTTTATGCTTCTCTCTCTCGTTATTTTGCCCATCATCGCTATTATAAATATTGGCGGGTTTGGGCCGGTCTTAGAGGCCATGTATGCTCAAGGGTCAAGTTTTACAGCCCCATTCTCGTTTGCTATTGGTACAATCATTAATTTGGTTGGTATTGGTTTGGCTAGTCCCGGCAATCCACATATATTGGTCCGTTACATGTCCTTGAAAAGTCTTAAAGAAATGAGTCAAGCGGCTATCATTGGAACGTTATGGAATTTGGCTATGGCCTATGGGGCTATTATGATCGGGTTTGTCGGTCGAGCTTACTTTCCGGACATTAGTATGCTACCTAATGAAAACCATGAAGCCATCTTTACTACATTGGGTCAAACAGTCCTTGATCCCTTTACCTTTGGTATCTTAGTTGTTGCGATTCTTGCCGCTATCATGTCCAGTGCTGATAGCCAATTATTAGTTGGTTCAAGTGTGATCGTGCGCGACATATATGACAAGATATTTAGAAAAGGGAAGGAAATCTCTGAAGCCAAATTAACATTATATAGTAGATTGTCCACTGTCGTTATAATGCTTTTGGCGGTTTGGTTGGCTTTTTCCTTTCAAGAGTTCGTTTTCTGGATGGTATTGTTTGCCTTCGGGGGACTTGGCGCATGTTTTGGGCCAGCCTTACTCTTATCCTTTTATTGGAAAGGAACAACAAAACAGGGTATTTTATGGGGTATGATTGCGGGCTTAATTACAGTTATATTAGTCAAGCAACAGCCTCAATGGACCTATGCTTTTCTACCAGATATAAAGGCCTTAGTGGGCAAAATTATGTTTGGTGTCACATATGAAGCTGTCCCCGGAGTGATTATAGCTACCCTGGTTATCATTGTCGTGAGTAAATTCACCAAAAAACCTGATAATGCGGTACAGATTGTGGATGATTTGTCCTCATATAGGATTGATTAAACAGGATGTTTGGCTCGAGATCAGAGCAGTTGAAAAGGTTTCTCACCTTAAGAAAGTAGAGGAGTTGCACGGTAAGATTTGGAGTCCGAATGTAAAGGTGCCTGTGCCTCACTTGATCGCAGTTTCTCATAATGGTGGCCTCATATTGGGGTGCCTTCCGTAATGAAGAAATGATCGGCTTCTTGAAAAGTTTGCCAGCAATAAGTGACAGTGGAATATATTTGTTTTATCAATTGTGGAACTTGCATGACTTTTACTTAGCTCTTAAATAGTTTTCTAGGGGGAGGATTCTAAATGAATACTAATGACAGCGATATGCTTCTATTGGATAAAACGCAAGAGGAGGCGCTTCTTTTACACAGCCAGTGTAAGGGAAAACTAGAAATATCCTCAAAGGTTAGACTTACTAATCAAAAGGATTTAAGTTTGGCATACTCTCCAGGGGTAGCTGAGCCATGCAAAGAAATATTTAAAGCACCACATAAGGTGTACGATTATACAATGAAAGGTAACATGGTCGCCATTGTAACCAATGGAACGTCTGTATTAGGGTTGGGGAATATAGGCCCTCAAGCAGCCCTGCCGGTTATGGAAGGAAAGTCCGTATTATTTAAAAGTTTTGCTGGAGTTGATGCGTTTCCAATATGTATAGATTCAACTGATATTGATAAGATTGTTTCCACTGTGAAAATGCTTGAACCAACATTTGGTGGTGTCAACTTAGAGGATATTTCGGCACCAAGCTGTTTTGAGATTGAAGAGCGGTTAAAAAAGGGGATGGGCATTCCTGTTTTTCATGATGATCAACATGGAACGGCCATTGTCACCTTAGCTGGATTGATAAACGCACTTAAGCTTACAAATAGATCATTAACAAATATTAGGGTTGTTGTCAATGGTGCGGGAGCAGCTGGTATTGCCATCATAAAGTTGCTTAAACATTTTGGTGTTAAAGATATAATGATGTGCGATTCAAAGGGAGCCGTCTTTGAAGGGCGACCTTATGGAATGAACGCAATGAAAAGAGAAGTGTCTCAATTTACTAATCTAGAGAAAAAACAAGGATCGTTACAGGATATTATTGTAGGTGCAGACGTGTTTATTGGAGTATCTGTCGCAGGTGCTCTTACCCCAGAAATGATTAAGAGTATGAACAAAGACCCGATTATTTTTGCCTTGGCTAACCCCATACCTGAAGTCATGCCTGATGTTGCCAAAAAAGCTGGGGCAAAAATCATTGCAACTGGTCGCTCTGATTTTCCGAATCAAATTAACAATGTGCTTGCTTTCCCCGGGATCTTCAGAGGTGCACTTGACGTAAATGCGTCTGAAATCAATGAACGAATGAAAGAGGCAGCAGTATATGCGATTGCTTCGCTTGTTAGCGATGAAGAGTTGAGGGAGGACTATGTGATTCCTTCTCCTTTCGATGGTCGTGTTGCACCTGCGGTGGCTTCTGCTGTAGCAAAAGCTGCTATGGAGACCGGTGTTGCTAGGAAAAAAGTTAATCCTATGGAAGTTCTGCAAAATACAAAACAGATGGCAACAATTAGTCGTGATGGATAATAGTGTGTGCAAGGGTATGGTTTCCCTATGATACTGAGTCTAGAAGAAAAGGCTAACATCGAGTATCATAAGACTAAAGGTATTCGCACCTGCGGTATTTAACAGGAATGACGGTTGAAAAGGTGATGGCCCATGGATTCCGAAATTAAAGTAGATAATCGGAATTTAAGTGAACAGATATATCTTTACTTAAAAAATAAAATAGTAAACAATGTGTTAAAACCAGGCGAAAGAATAGATTATAATGAGATATCCAAGGAGCTGGGCGTCAGCAAAACCCCTCTACGTGACGCCCTTCATCTTTTACAACGGGATGGCTTAGTTGAGGTGAGAAGTCGTTCTGGCACATTTGTAAATATTCCCCGCGCCAAGGATATAGAAGAAATTTTCGACATAAGAAAAGCTCTAGAAAAACAAGCTATTGAGACGGCCATCAAAAGAATACCCAAACAAGTGTTGGAGGAATTGTTGGCTAATGCCGAAACAGCTGAGAAAGCCATTGATGCTGGTGATTTTCAAACTTTTTTTGCCTCAGATCGACATTTGCATAAAACTCTGGTGAAATATTCCAACAACCAAAGGCTGATAAAAATAATGGAATCTCTTGAAGCACAAATCGCCTGGATTGGGGTTATTATTGCCAAGACCTCTGAAAGACCGCGTCAAGCTAACGAAAGTCACATACAAATTATCCATGCCTTATTAGACGGGGATACCAAACACGCCCAGCATCTCATGGAAAAACACATTGAAGAGATCAAACAGATGACTTTACACGATTTCCAAAATTAGATTCTAGTTTGCTTAAATGATCCCGCTACCGGCTGCTTTCTGATTTTTCCGTGGTAAAAGAGAATGAGCAGAATAACCACCAGCGTAGCCAGAAAGCCAGATAGTCCTGTTGCGCCGTTGATGAGATCGTTTCCGCCCCGGATCATGATCAAGGGCAAACCGAACAATGCGTTGATGGTGCCGTGTAAAATGGAAGCTGCAACAACAGACCCCGATTTAAAGCGGATATAGGTGTGCAAAATGGAATGTAAGACACAGAAAATGATCATCATGCCCACCTCGATCACCCGATGTTCGGGGTAATTGTGGCCAAAGAGCACGATAAGTGGGGCATGCCAAATCCCTCAAATGACGCCAATAAACAGTGAAGCTTTCCAAAAGCCCAGCGGCTGGCAAGCTTTTAGTAAATATCCTCGCCAGCCTAATTCTTCACCAAAGGCAAAGAGAGCATTGATGGTTAAGCCAGCGATTAAACCTTGTATCAGTCCCAGCCAGAAGGGATGGATGGCAGGCATCTGCTCTTTCATTTGGGCCAGTTGTTCTTCACTTAATTGACCTTCCAGTCTTTCAAAAAAGCCACCCATGTCCGGCGAGTAGTGAACCTGGGGAAAGAGCAGGTTGACCCCCGGGGTCAGGATCACAATGACGACAGGTAAGAGCCAGGCGACGATAAAATACCGATTGATTCGAAAGGAGATACCCAAGTCTTTGATCCTAGCCCTATCTTTCTTTAGTCAAGACAATAGCTGCGCTCATAGGGAACAGCATATAACCCATGGCCAATACGGTCACTGCGCCGGGGCTGGGTGTTGGAAGAAGCAGTATAAACAGAACAACCAAAGACCAGCTGAGGACAAAGGTCAGCCCAATGAAACGCTATACTTTGCGCCACTGTCGTGCGTCAATCTTAACTCTCCTTTCCGTCACTTTTCCGATGACGGTTATTTTTTCTGGTTGCTCCTCCTGTAATTCTGGTTTCTCCTGTTGCAAGTCGATGGTGGCTGTATATCTGCCTTTTGAACCGGGGAGGCGCCCGGCCTGCTTGGCCTGCTCACGTAAAAGATACTCTATATGCGCGTTGACACTGCGGGACTCATCCTGGGCCCATTTTTGCAAGATCTCATATAACTGAGGATCAAGTCGGAGGGGGAAGCTCTTTTTTTCGGCATCGAACCCCTTGCTTAATATAAACTTCCAGCATTAACCACAGGTTGAGTCCCTCGTTCAGAGATGATGGCCACCATCAGGTTATTTCACTAAGCCATTCTAATCCTCCTCGTATAATTTGTTTAGAAGCTTCTTTTGAGGCAATTTCCAGTTGATCCGGACAACTAGAAATGCCTCTATCCAAATTTCCAGATCCCGATTCTGTAATGAGATGGCCTGTGTGCTTTCTCATCCCAAATTTCATTTAGCTTTACCCTTCTTTTTCATCCCTGCGGGATGAGAAAGCCACAGCGTAGCTGCTTGCCCTTGACCGGAGCCTGATGGCCTGCCCTCTTAACAACTTCATATCGTCATGGTTTCCAGATGTGTCGTGACGCATCGTAGTTGGAACTATTTTTTATGGAATCTCAGACTTGCCTGTGGGACAATGGGATCGACAAGCTTTTCTCAGGATATTTCTGATCCTCCTTGCGGACCTCTTGAGGTACTGCTTTGAAAGCCTGCTACCCATGATCCACCATTAATTGACTAACCGCTGGTTGCGCCTTTTTCATGAAGGGGAGTAGCGCCCGTCATTGTCTTCATGAAAGATGAGTGCTGATGACGAGGCTGTTCTAGGTGGTTCCCATGGGCACCCAGGTCTGAGATTAGTTTGATTAATGTGGTATTGGAGGTGAAACGATGTCGAAAATGCTGGTTGGTATAGACGTGAGCTTACGCTCCCACCATGTGCAATGCATGGATGAGGCGGGAAGATCACTGGCCTCCTTTTCTGTTTCTAATGATCAAAACGGGGCAGACACCCTCATTAAACGGATGTTAGAAACCTCCGAAAAGGTAAATAGCCATATTCTTCAAATTGGTATGGAAGCCACATCAAACCTTGGATGGTATTTGGCTCATTACTTAAAAGATCAACTTCAAGGTTACGAGCCTAAACTAAAAGCTCAAATATACGTCTTGAATGCAAGGAAGGTCGCTCGCTTTAAAAAAGGCTATGATCACTTGCACAAGAACGACCGGATCGACGCCTGGGTCATTGCAGACCACCTGCGTTTTAAAAGAACATGGTAAAAACCGTTTTGCTAACCCTGAAGAGATCGCTAAATATTTACAGAAGATCGCACGATCTTCATATCGATTAAACAAAGTCATGGCGGATCCTGTTATGCCGGGTTAGTGTGGAACCAGCATCAATCTGGTGAGTTTGAAGCCGAAGAGACAGCGCGAGCCCAGACAGGCAATAAGTACCTTCGGTATTATCTCGTTCAAGTAGCTGATAAAGTCCGTCACCATGATTTCGAATACAAGTCCTTTTACCAAAAGAAGTTTGACGAAGTTCCTAAGCATCAACACAAACGAGCCCTCGTCCTTACCGCAAGAAAATTGGTAGGTTGGTATATGCGCTACTAAGCACCAACAAACTGTACACACCACCTGAAAGGAGAGATTAACTTATCTTTACCAATTTCTTCTTCATTTTCCACCTCACCTTGGCAGAATACTTGTTTTGAAAATTCTGATTAAGAGTGAGTTCTATTTGGTGTACCCTTTTTTAGGGAAAAACACAGTTTTTCAAAAATTATTTTCCAATTTTCTTGGATAAAGCTCTTGACTTATTACCGCTGAGCTTAACAATGATGCGATATTATATTTAATGAGATCACTTTTATATAAAACTATAAATACAATTTCTGATGACCGGATATGCTATGATGTAGATATAAAAACCGTTGGAGCGGGAGGGAAAAAGAGTATGAATGGAGGGAATGTTGCTTCCAGGGAAGACATTCTTGAGCAATTCCCTATACAGTAGGTTGGCAGAGGAGATTTATCTGCGTATTAAACGTTATTATCCCTTGATGAAAAAATGGTTAGAACAAATGATGGACAAGGCTTAAAGCAAAAAGACAAAATAAGGCTGTTCCAGGTGCATGGGCACGCGGAACAGCCTGTTGGACTTCTGAGCCATGTGCCTAGGAATCCAGTGTCAGTACCACGCGGCCGTTGATTTGGCCGTTCTGCATCCGGTCAAACACCTCATTGATTTTTTCTAAAGGCTGGGTTTCGATAATTGCTTTCACTTTCCCTTGAGCCGCAAACTCCAGGGCCTCTTTCAAGTCTTTACGGGTGCCGACAATCGATCCTTTGACGGTGACTCCATTTAAAACGGTATCAAAAATGGGAATGGGCAGTTCTTCGTTTGGCAGACCGACCACGACCAGCGTGCCGTCCCGCTTGACAGAGCGGTAGGCTTGTTCGAAAGCTTTACCGGTTACTGCTACGCTAATGGCTGCCTGCGCTCCTCCAACCTTGTTGTGGATTTTCTGTGCCGGATCGGCCTCTTTGCCGTTAATGGCCAGATCGGCTCCCAGCTTTTTGGCCAGATCGAGCTTATCGTCCTGGATATCTACCGCAATCACATTAAATCCCATCGCCTTGGCATACTGCAGGGCAATGTGGCCCAAGCCCCCAATGCCGTAAATGGCCACCCAATCCCCGGGCTTGGCTTCAGACACTTTCAGTGCCTTATAGGTGGTCACCCCGGCGCAGAAGATCGGTGCAGCTTCTTCAAAGCTTAATCCGTCCGGAATCTTGGCTACATAGGCGGCAGGTGCCTTGCAGTATTCTGCGTAGCCTCCATCAACGGAATAACCTGCATTCAGTTGATGGGGGCACAAGGTTTCCCTTCCTGTCAAACAGTAATCGCACTCTCCGCAAGCAGAATACAACCAGGGAATGCCGACACGGTCACCTGCTTTGACAGAAGTAACGCCTTCGCCCACGGCTTCCACAACACCCACCCCTTCATGGCCGGGTATCAAGGGCAGTTTGGGCTTGACCGGCCAATCGCCATGAGCAGCATGAAGATCGGTATGACATACGCCGCAGGCTTTGATCCTGACCAAAATTTCCCCGTAACCGATATCAGGAACCTGAACATCCTGAATTTCTAATTTTTGATGAAATTGATGCACAACAGCAGCTTTCATCTTCATCCCCCCAGTGATTGTAGTATTCACTCTCATCATTTGCAATTTAGATGCCAATTTTTAATTGGGTTTAAATTGCGTATTTGTTACTGATTTATATGAGGTTGCTGCCAATTTTCCGGCTGGGAGAGCCGAAAAAACGGCCACAGGCCAAATTTTCGTTCTTTTTCAAATTCACTTAAATTATGTATAATAGTTTCACAAGAGGAGGAGTGAGAGGGTGCGCATTTCCAAGTTTATGACACCGGAAATTATTTTCGGGTCAGGTTCGATTAATCAAGCCGGGGACAGTTTGCGCCGTCTGGGCGCAGAGAAAGTCTTTGTGGTCAGTGATCCGGGCGTTGTACAAGCCGGTTGGGTAGAGCGGATAATCGGGTATTTGGAAGCATGTGGCTTGCAATATCATTTGTGGACCGATGTGACACCAAACCCGAAAGATGATGAGATTGACAGAGGGGTTAAGGAGTATGTGAACAGCGAATGCAATGCAGTGCTCGGCATTGGTGGGGGCAGTCCCATTGATGCGGCTAAAGCGGTTGCTATGTTATCTACCAATGCGGGGAATATTCGCCACTATGAAGGAGTGGATCAGATTTCCTGTCCGTTGCCTCCGATGGTGATGGTGTCTACGACCGCTGGATCAGGATCGGAGGTTTCACAGTTTTCGATTGTGACGGATACCAAGCGGCGTCTGAAGATGACCATTATCTCCAAATCGCTGATTCCCGATATAGCCATTATCGATCCGGACACCTTGGTGACCAAAGATGCCCGGTTAACTGCCAACACCGGGATGGATGCCTTAACACATGCCATAGAATCGTATATTTCTTTGGCAGCCACCCCTTTAACCGAAAGGTTGTCCCTGTATGCCATCCAGCTGATTGCCACTTATTTAAGGCCATCCACGGCCAGCCGTTCTAATCGCGAAGCAAAGGAAGCGATGGCCATGGCCAGTCTGCAGGCAGGGATCGCCTTCTCCAATGCGGTGTTAGGCGCGGTGCATGCCATGTCCCATCAGCTGGGTGGCTTGCTGGATACGCCTCATGGAGAAGCGAATGCCATTCTGCTTCCCTATGTGATGGAATACAACTATATTGCGGCTCCTGAAAAATATGGCCATATTGCGGATGCGTTTGGGGAGCATGTGGCTGATCTCAGTCCGAGTGAAGCGGCCAAACGGGCGGTCAAAGCAGTAAAAGAACTGGCCAGAGACCTGGATATCCCCGAATCTCTGGCCAAATTGGGTTTAAAGGAAGAGCATATCAGAAAGCTGAGTCAAAATGCGGTACAAGATGCCTGTATGATTACCAACCCCCGCGACATGAACGTGGAGGATGTGGAAAAGATCTTCCGCCAGGCCTTGTAGGAGGAACGCGCCATGCATGAAAAGCAGGAGTTAATCGACCGGTTGACAGGCATCCGCTCTTCACGGAAAAGTTATTACAACGAGCTGAACAAGGCTGTAAGAGAACTTTCGCGCAAAAATAAGCAGCTGAAAGTAATCAACCAGCTGACGCGTATTCATGTTCATCTGTCCTGGGAGGAGACCAGCCTCTATATCGCTTCCCGGTTGAGCCAGGCGATCCCTTTTGATTACTTCGCCCTGAGCTTGCTGGAGGGAACGGATTTGTCTTGCTATATCACCGTCTCCGTTACCCGGAACACGCAGGTGCGGACCTGGAAGTTGACCGGTCCGAATAAATCACACAAAGATGCCTTGTCCTGTGTGAATCAATTATTGGAAGACGAGCATGAGCGTTGCGGAACCACAGTGCCTTTGCCCATTCAGGCCGGAAAAGTGCTGGGTTTTCTGACCCTCCTTCATCAAGCGAGAGAGGATTTTGTACCGGAAGATGAGCAGTTTTTCCGGCAGATTGCTGAACATGTCAGTGTATCGGTGGAAAACATTTTGCTGTTTAAAGATGTGAGTGAGAAGGTTAACATAGAAGCCCAATTGGTCCAATCAGCTAAACTGGCGGCGATCGGGGAGATGGCGGCAGGTGTCGCCCATGAGTTGAACAGCCCGCTCACAGCGATACTGGGCAATGTGCAGCTGCTTATGCGGCAGATTAAGGAGGAACGCCAGGCAAAAATGCTCAGGGATATCTATCAATGTGGCTTAAGGAGCAAGAAGATCATCCAGAACCTGCTTGTCTTCTCCCGGCAGGAGGAGTTTCAATTTGAAGATCTGTCGCTCCACCCTTTGATAGAGGATGTGCTCAGTTTGATCGGCTACCAATTAAAAGTGTCGGGCATCAGTGTGGTGCAAAAATTGGCCAAAACGCTTCCCCTTGTTCACGGCAACCGTTATCAGATTGAACAGGTGCTGATTAACCTGTTGTTGAATGCGAGGGATGCCCTGCAAGAGCGAGTTGATCCGCAAATTGAGATCCAGACGGGGACCGTGAGGGAGGAAGGAAAAGACTTTGTCTATGTTGCGGTGCTGGACAATGGGACAGGCATTGAAGAGAAACACCTTCCCCAGATCTTTAATCCGTTTTTTACAACCAAAGGGCATCAGAAAGGGACGGGTTTAGGTTTGTCGGTTAGTCTGGGCATTGCCGAAGCTCATCAGGGAACATTGCGCGTGGACAGCCAAAAAGGGGAATATACAAAATTGACCTTATTGCTGCCCGTCAAGGAGGGAGAGAAAGGAGATGTGCCAGAAGCAGGTCTTGGTCGTGGATGATGAAACGGAGGTTACTGCTTTCTTTCGCTATTTTTTAGAAGAGAAGAGTGTGAACATCCTGGAGGCCAACAGCGGCAGGGATGTTGGGCGGCTGTTACAGGAGCTGACAACCCCCATCCATATTGCTCTTGTGGATATGAAACTGCCGGATGCCAATGGGTTGGATTTGCTGCGGAGTATCAAGCAATGCTGTCCTTCCTGCGAAGTTGTGATCATGACCGGATACAGCACCGTTAAGTCGGCTGTACAGGCCATTCAGGCAGGGGCCAGGGATTATGTGGAGAAACCTTTCGATGACCTGGATGATCTGGAAAAGATGATCGACTCCATTCTGGAGCAACCCTCCGTGCAGGACAGTGAGGTGGCCTTGGCAGCCGCCCAATGCGGGATTGTCTGCTCTCCTTCCGGCCCGATGGGCAAGGTGCTCTCCCTCGCCGACAAACTGGCCAAGAAAGCAATCAATATTTTGATTGAAGGTGAAACGGGGACAGGCAAGGAACTGATGGCCCGTTTCATCCATCAATTCAGCCAGCGTGCCCAGCATCCTTTTGTGGCCATTAACTGTGGTGCGATACCGCAGGCCTTACTGGAAAGCGAATTGTTCGGACACGAAAAAGGGGCGTTTACCGGAGCAAGCCGGACCAGGAAAGGGTACTTTGAGCTGGCCAACAATGGAACACTGTTCCTGGATGAAATCGGCGAAGCTTCGGCCGGAATTCAAGTCAAACTTTTACGGGTTCTGGAAACAGGGGAATATATGCGGGTGGGCGGAGAGGAGATTCACCGCACCAATATCCGTATCATTTCAGCCACTAACCGTGATTTAAAGGAGGAGATTGAAAGGAAGCGGTTCCGTGTCGATCTCCTGTACCGCCTGGAAGGGGTCAAGCTGGTGCTTCCACCCTTGCGGGAAAGGGCTGAAGACATTCCTCTGATCGCCAGATATCACCTGCAGAAAAAGTTTGGAGAAGAGTACGACATCGCCCCTGAAGCCGTCGAAAGGCTGCAAAACTACCACTGGCCGGGAAATATCCGGCAGCTGATCAATATATTAAATCAAATCATCGCCATCTATGAGTGCAGGCTGATCCGGGAGGAACATCTGCCAGGGTATATTCTGGACTCCACACCATCTGCTTCTCTTGGCAGTCAGGCGGACGACTTCATCCGCAGGGAAACAGAGACTTTTATCAAGCGGATTGTTGATTCGGTCGGCTCCGTTGAAGACATAAACTTTGGGCATGTGATGCAACAGATGAAGGACATTGAAGTACAAGTGGGCAGGCGAATCATCAAAAAGGGGCTAGCTGAGTTGAACGGCAACCGCAAATTATTGTGTGAGAAGCTGAATCTGACACCCAGAAGATTGCGGTATATTTTAAATGAGAAGTCATGATTCGATGGCTGATAAGGGGGCTGTCCCACGTGCCATGCAGCTGGGACAGCCCTTAGTAAGTACGGGAATATGGAGGCGGATGTAAGAAATTACCTGGCAACGATCAATAGAACCTGGAAAAAATGTAAACAAGGAAATTTTTCTTCGGATCTATCGGGTTGTGATGGCCTACGAAACTGACAGAGCTAAAACACTAAAAGAGGAGAAAAGTGATGCAAAACAAATATTTAATACCACATAGCGGAGTAAAACGTTGGACGAGATTAAGTATTGTTATTCTGCTGCTGATGCTGTTATTGGTCAGTGTCTCAATGCCTGTTGGGGCACAAGAATCCAAGTTGCCGGAAGCACCGATTTATGTGGATGGCCAACCCATTAAGACGAAATATATGGTGAGAGATGGACATTTAATGGTTCCTGCCCTATTTCTCAAGCATACCGGAACAAGAGTCGATTGGAACAGCAAATATCGTTCAGTTGTCTTTCGGTTAGGAAATACTTTGTTCGCTCTTCCTGTCGGGAAAAAATATATGGATTACTATGTACCTGAAACGGGTGAATGGAAACGGGATACGCTTTCGGCAGTATCCATGGAGATGAAGGAAGGCCTATTTGTTCCGCTATTGGATGTGGTGAAAAAGTTAGGTATGGAAGTCACCTATGAACCTCAATTTAAGCGAACATACATTCGTACTGGAACACCACGCCCCCCAGCCCTTATTTACAGTGGAAATACCAAAGAAAAGCTAGTTGCACTTACCTTCGATGATGGCCCCGATGGGCATTACACGCCACAAATTTTAGATATCCTCAAGGAAAAAGGGATTCCGGCCACCTTCTTTATTATGGGGCGACAAGTGGAATATTTCCCAGAGGTGATGAAGCGCATTGTAAAGGACGGTCACGCCCTAGGAAATCACACCATGACACACCCAGATCTACGCGGTGTGATGACGTCTGACGTTATTGAAGAAGTCAGGGCGACTCAGCAGGTGATGGAAAAAACAGTTGGACGTAAGCCTGACTTATTCCGTCCTCCTTACGGTGCGTTGACCAGGTCGGATAGGTTGATTCTGCATGATATGGGCTTCAGGGTGGTGATGTGGTCTGTGGACACGCTCGATTGGCGTGGAATGTCAGCTGATGATATTTTATCCATCGTTCACAGGGATATTTCTCCAGGTGGTATTATTTTGCAACATAACCTGCTGACCACACCTGGCTTATTGGATGGTACAGTAGAGGCGTTGCCCCAAATGATTGATCAATTGCACGCAAAGGGATACAAATTTGTTACCGTTCAAACGCTATTAGACCATAGTCATTGAAAGAAGGACATATGAGAGACGAGGCTGCTCCAGGTGCATGGGCACGTGGAACAGCCCCTTTGATTTAATTACAACACATTAAAGTAACGGGCTTCTGGATGGGCAAAGACAATGGCGGTGACGGAGGCTTCGGGCTCCATCATAAAGCCTTCGGTCAGGGTGATGCCGATCTCTTCCGGGCGAATCAGGCGGAACAGCTTGGCTTGATCCTCCAGATTGGGACAGGCCGGGTAGCCGAAAGAGTAGCGCTGTCCCTGATACTTGGCTGAGAAGCGGTCCTGCATGGTGAAGTCGGGAGGATCGGGAAAGCCCCATTTGTCCCGTATCACTTGGTGCATGCGCTCGGCAAAACCTTCGGCCAGTTCCAGCGCCAAGGCCTGCAAGGCATGACTGCGCAGGTAGTCTCCCTTTTCTTTTAGTTTAAGGGCCTGTTCACGTATGCCTTTACCAGCGGTTACGGCAAAGAAACCAACATAATCCACCTCTCCGCTGTCCACCGGTTTTAGGTAATCAGCCAGACAGAGGTAAGGTGCTTTGGCCTGGCGGGGGAAGTGGAAGCGTTCAAGCACTGTTTGGCGGTCAGCGGGATCGTAAATCAACACATCGTCTCCCTCGCTCTGGGCCGGGAAAAATTGATAGACCCCATGGGCCGAGATCAGACCATTAGCTTTGGCCTCGGTCAGCAGAGAATCTACGAGCTCTTTTAATTCCACGGCCCGCTCATCCCCTTCTTCCAAGAGGCGGGCCACTTTGCCTTTGAGACCCAAATGGTGGCCCAACAACATCTGCATATTAATGTAGGGTTGAATATGGGCAATGGAATAATCTCTGAGCACATGTCGTTCCAGGTCTGACGGGACAAAGACCGGTACGTCGGTGGAGACTGTAGAGCGTACTTTGACGACGGTGGCGGTTTGAGTTTGTTGGCCGGCTGTGTGCTCTTCTCGTGTTGCCCGTCTGGTTTGTTTCTCTTGTTTTTCGATCATGATTTTTTCCCGTTCCTGATTACTTTGCAGTCGGTTGGCCAGTGACAAGCCGTCCATGGCATCTTTGGCGTACAAAACCAATCCCTCATATTCAGGGGCAATTTTGTTATCGGTGAACTGCCGGCTTAAGGCTGCTCCACCCACCAGGATCGGCACAGCGATATTGGCCGCACGCAGATCTTGGGCGGTGAGCACCATCTGCTGAGCGGATTTAACCAACAACCCGGACAAGCCAATGACGTCGGGCTGCTCTTGGCGGACCACTTCGATCAGGGTATTCGGAGCCACATTGATGCCCAGATCGATCACTTTGTAACCGTTGTTGCTCAGAATAATATCCACCAGGTTTTTGCCAATGTCATGGACATCGCCTTTGACCGTGGCCAGGATCACTTTGCCTTTGCCGCTGTCATCCGTTTTTTCCATATGGGGCTCCAGATAGGCAACAGCCGCTTTCATCACTTCCGCACTTTGCAACACTTCCGCCACGATAAGCTGATTGTCATTGAACAAGCGGCCTACCTCAGTCATGCCTTCCATCAGGGGTCCGTTGATAATGTCCAGCGGCGTGGGGAATTTGGCCAAGGCTTGATCCAAGTCAGGGTACAGCCCTTCTTTGGTGCCTTCCACCACGTAATTGGCCAGCCGCTCTTCCAGACTCATATTGGTGGTTGGCTTTTTCTCCTTGGCTTTCATGCCCCGGAAGTGAGCGGTAAAATGGGCCAGGGCCTCATCGGTCATATCAAAGATCAATGTTTCAGCCAGTTTCACCTCTTCCTCAGGGATGGAGGCGAAGCGCTCCAATTTTTCAGTATTGACGATGGCGTAATCCAGTCCGTCCTGAGTACAGTGGTACAGGAAGACAGCGTTTAATACTTCCCTCCCGACTGGAGGCAAGCCAAAGGAGACATTACTGATCCCCAGAATGGTCAAACATTCCGGCAGGGCTGCTTTGATCATACGCAAGCCGTCAATGGTGGCCTTGGCGGAGCCGATATATTGTTTGTCCCCTGTTCCCACCGGGAAGACCAGCGGGTCAAAGATGATGTCCCGGGGGTTAAGAGCGTATTTGTTGACCAAAAGATCGTAGGAACGCTGGGCAATGCGCAGTTTATCCTCCGCTTTGACCGCCATGCCCTGTTCATCAATGGTGCCCACCACCACGGCGGCCCCGAAGCGTTTAATCAGGGGAACCACCTTTTTAAACCGCTCTTCTCCATCCTCCAGGTTGATCGAATTAATAATCGCTTTTCCCTGGCAATAAGTAAGCGCTTTTTCAATCACTTTTTCATCAGTGGAGTCGATCATCAGGGGTACTTTCACTTTATTAACGACGTGCTTCAGAAACTGCTCCATATCGGCCTGTTCATCCCGGTCCGGGTCAGCCAGACAAATGTCAATCACATGGGCGCCGCCCTTCACCTGGCCCCGGGCAATCTCCGCCGCTTCTTCGTATTTCCCGTCGGCTATGAGACGCTTAAACTTGCGGGAACCAATCACATTGGTCCGTTCCCCGACCAGGAGCGGACGCATGCTCTCCTCATAAATGAGCGGTTCAATGCCGGAGACGGCATGGGGATGATCACCTGGGATTTCCCGCGGTGCATATGGCTTTACTGCCTCGGCAATCGCTTTAATGTGCTCTGGTGTGGTACCGCAGCAGCCGCCAGTGATATTGAGCCATCCTTTTGCGGCGAAAGCGGCTATCTTTTGCGCCAGGGATTGTGGGGATTCATGGTAATTCCCTTCTTCGTCCGGCAAACCGGCATTAGGGTAACAAAAGACAGCAGTGGTGGCCAACTGGGACAAGGAACGGAGATGATCGGTCATAAATTCAGGGCCAGTGGCACAGTTGAGACCGACGGCAGCAGGCTGCATGTGTTCCAGTGACAAGTAAAAAGCTTCAATGTTTTGACCAGCCAAGGTGGTGCCCATCGGTTCAATGGTACCAGAGACTAAGAGGGGGACTTCCCGGCCCAATTCTTTAAACGCTTGGCAGATGCCAATATAGCCCGCTTTGACGTTGCGCATATCCTGGCTGGTTTCCAACAGTAACAGATCCACACCGCCCAAAAGTAACCCTTTCGCTTGTTCGGCGTAATGGACAATCAACTCTTCAAACGTGGTGCCGCCAGTGACTGATAAGCTTTTGGTCGTTGGGCCCATGGAGCCGGCCACAAAGCGCGGCCACTCAGGAGTGGCATATTCATCAGCCACTTTACGGGCAATCTCCGCTGCCGTGCGGTTGATTTCCAAGGCCCTGTGGCCCAGATTGTATTCGTTTAACACCAAGGCCGTTCCGCCAAAGGTGTTGGTCTCAATAATGTCTGCCCCTGCTTCCAAATAAGAACGGTGAATCCATTCCACAATGTGGGGAGCGGTGAGATTAAGATACTCATTACATCCCTCATATTCCTCACCACCAAAATCTGCGGCGGACAGATCCGCCTGCTGCAACATAGTGCCCATCGCTCCGTCGATGATGAGTATTTTCTTTTTTAATTGCTGTTCAAACAATGTGCTTGCCATGGTGCAGCTCCCTTTCTTGTTCAGTATGTTGCTTGGCATGAATATAGGTCACCAGTTCCACAGACATCTCATAACGCATAAACGGAGTGATAATATAGATGCCGTTAAACAGGTTATAGGCCGTGTCGATCAAAGATTTGGCGATGGAGATCCCTTCTTGCTGGGAAAGGTGCGGGTCATGAGCCACACTTGCCATGCGCTGGCGGATCTCATCAGTTAATTTAATACCAGGCACTTCATGGTGGAGGAACTCAGCGTTACGTGAACTGGTTAAGGGCATGATACCAATATAAATGGGTACCGGCAAATGTTTTGTTGCTTCTCGGATCTTATGCATGTGCTCATGGTCATATACCGGTTGGCTGATAAAGTAATCGGCTCCCGCTTCTATTTTTTTCTCCAAGCGGCTCACGGCTCGCTCCAGATGCCGGACATTGGGATTAAAGGCTGCAGCAACAGAGAAAGTAGTCTGCTGTTTTAACGGTTTGCCGGAAAAGGACAATCCCTTGTTCATTTGCTTGATCAGTTGAATCAGTTCAAAGGAAGACAAGTCATATACAGAGGTGGCTCCCGGAAAATCGCCGATCTTGGTTGGGTCTCCTGTTACAGCCAGCACATGATGCATGCCCAAACAGTGGAGGCCCAGCAAATGGGACTGCAATCCGATCAAGTTGCGATCCCGGCAGGTGATATGCACCAGCGGCAGCAGATCGAAGTGCTGCCTGATCAAGGCAGCCATGGCCATATTGCTGATCCGGGGTGAGGCCAGCGAATTGTCAGCCATGGTTAAGGCATCAATGCCCGCTTCCTTCAGGGCTTGGGCTCCTTCCAAAAAACAGTCAATGTTCAGGTGTTTGGGGGGATCCAATTCCACAATAATGGATTTGCGCCTTCTCACCACATGCTGCAACTGTTCCTGTCCGCCTTGCGATACTGAATGCGCCTCAATCTCGATCGGTTTGGGTTGTACTTCTTTTTCGGTGATGGGCTTCACATTTTTGAGTGTCTCAGCCATTGCTTTGATGTGAGCGGGGGTGGTGCCGCAACACCCGCCAATCAATCTCACGCCTTGTTCCACGAGCGCCCGTGCCTGCTGGGCAAAATAGTCCGGCTCCGATTGATAGATAAACCGGCCGTCGATATAATCGGGCAGACTGGCATTGGGATAGGCGGACAGATAGGCCTGCTTGGGCAGAGGGATGTTTTCCAGGGAGCGCAACATATGGTGGGGACCCAGGCGGCAGTTGGCTCCGACAATATCAGCTCCGAGCTCTTCCAGTTGGTTAAGGGCTTCACTTAACGAAAGGCCGCCTTGCAGCACACCCACCTCATGCAGAGATACTTGGGCGATAATGGGCAATGTCGTTTCCTGTCTGGCAATCTGCAAGACCGTTTTTAACTCTTCCAGATCATAATAGGTTTCCAATAACAGACCGTCTACCTTCTCATGCAACAGCCAGTAGAGCTGTTCGCGGAAGCTGCGTTTAATTTCCTCCAGCGTGATGGCTTTTTTTCCTGCCCCGCGGATGCCCCCAATGGTCCCCAAAACGTAGGCCCGGTCCTGAGCCGTTTCCTTGGCCAACCGCACAGCGTGCAGATTGATCGATTTTACCGCATCTTCCAGTCCATAGCGGGACAGTTTTGTATAATTGGCGGCATAGGTGTTGGTTTGCAGCACTTGGGCGCCGGCCTCCAGATAAGCCTGGTGAATGTTTTGAATTTGTTCGGGCTGGGAGATATTCAACTCTTCATAACAGTGGCCGACACCATACGAATACAGCAGCGTGCCCATGGCACCGTCGGCAATCAGCAAGCCGTCTTTTAAATCATCCAGTAGAGCCAATGTTAACGCTCCCTTCCTTTCTTAGGGCCGCAAAGGCCCGTTCAAAGTCATCAATTAAATCGTGTACATCTTCCAAGCCGACGGAAAGGCGCAACAGACCGTCGGTAATACCCCGTTTCTCCCGTTCAGCCTTGGGCATGGCGGCATGGGACATTTTGGCCGGATAGGATAAAATCGATTCCACTGCCCCTAAGCTGACGGCAAAGACCGGAAGTTGCACATGCTGGGCAAAGGTTTTGACAGCCTCACCGTCTGTCAGGCGGAAAGAAAGGACCGCTCCGGCCCCATCCGTCTGCAGCATCTGTATAGGGTAGCCGGGATGGTAAGGCAGCCCAGGATAATAGACCTCCAATACCTCGGGCACCTTTTGTAAGTATTTGGCCATCTCATAGGCGGAAGCTGTAGACTGCTTCAAGCGGACCGACAAGGTTTTCAGCCCCCTGAGCACCAGCCAGGCATCCTGCACGCCCAGGATGGCCCCGAAGGCGTTTTGTAAAAAAGCCAGCTGTTCAGCTAGCGCCGGTTCCTTGACCACAACCAGTCCGGCGACCACATCACTATGGCCAGCGATAAATTTGGTGGCACTGTGAATGACCACATCAGCTCCCAGTTCCAGGGGCCGTTGCAAGGCCGGGGTCATCAGTGTATTGTCCACAAAGGTCAGGCAGCCGTTCGCTTTAGCCAATTTAGCCACTGCCTGAATATCCGTAATTTTGAGCAAAGGATTAGAAGGTGTTTCCACATACAGCACTTTCGTATTGCTGCGGATATGGGAGGCCACCTGGTCCAAATCGGTCATGTCCACAAAGGTGTACTCGATGCCAAAGCGGCTGAGCACCTGGGTGACCATGCGGTAGGTGCCGCCATATACATCTTCACAAATGAGGACATGATCGCCCTTGGACAAGAGCAGAAAGGCAGTGGAGATGGCGGACATGCCTGAAGCAAAGGCAAAGCCTCTTGTGCCCCCTTCCAGTTCAGCAATGGTTTCTTCCAGTGCTTCCCGTGTCGGGTTGCCCGATCGGCTGTAATCATAGCGGCCAAAACGGTCAATATTTGGCTGGTGATAAGTTGAGGCATGGTGAATGGGCACACTGACGGCCCCTGTGTGGGGATCCCATTTATGTTTGTTGTGCAACAGGCGGGTTTCAAAACAAAATTCTTCACTCATCTCGGCTGACCTCCTCATCTGGCTTGTTCCACTTGCCCAGATTTTAAAGCAGCAAAGGCTTGCTCCAAGTCGGCAATCAAATCGTCCACATGCTCCACACCCACGGAGAAACGCAACAAGCGGTTACACACCCCGTATGCCGTGCGCACCTCTTCAGGAATGTCGGCGTGGGTTTGGGTGGCGGGATAGGTGATGAAACTTTCTACCCCTCCCAAGCTTTCAGCAAAGGTAATTAATTGAAGGTGCTGCAGGAAGGGATTGACCCATTCTTCTTTTAAGATGCGGAAGGAGAGCATCCCTCCCCGGCCCGGATACAGCACATCGGTCACACAGTCATGCTGCTGCAAATAGGCGGCAATCTGCCGGGCATTGGCCTCATGCTGTCTCATGCGTAAGGCCAGTGTCTTCATACCACGCATCAACAGCCAGGAGTCCAGGGGGGAGAGGGTGGCACCGATGGCGTTATGATAATGAAACAAACGTTCACATAATGCTTCTCCCTTGGCCACAATCAGTCCGGCCAGCACATCGTTGTGTCCGCCCAAATATTTGGTGGCGCTGTGAATGACGATATCTGCCCCTTGTTTGATGGGCTGCTGCAAAAGTGGCGTGTAAAAGGTGTTGTCCACGATCAGTAACAGGCCATGTTTTTTAGCCACCCGGCTGACCGCACTGATATCTGTCTCCTGCATAAGCGGATTGGTCGGTGTTTCAATAAAGATAGCTTTGGTGCGAGGGGTGATTCGTTTTTCAATTTCCTCTGTACATCGTGGATCAACATAATGGAAGTTCAGCCCCCAGCGCTTCCAGCCTTCTTCAAACAAGCGGTACGAGCCTCCATAGAGATCCTGGGAAACGACCCACTCGTCCCCTTGCCCAAACAAGGACAAAATAATCTGAATGGCCGCCATACCTGAACTGGTGGCAAATCCCCGGTCGCCACCCTCCAAATCAGCTATAGCCTGCTCCAGAATGGCCCGGGTCGGATTGCCTGTACGGGAGTAATCATAGCCCGTAGACTGGCCAATGCCGGCATGGCGGTAGGCGGTTGAAAAGTAGACCGGAGCCGATACCGTCCCGGTTTCTTTCTCACTGCGGTTTCCGATTTGAACCAGCTGAGACTCTAGTTTCAATTGGCTCATCTTAGCTCATCCCCACCTTTGCTCTGCTTTGATGAAATAAAAAAGCCTTCTTCTGATAAGAAGAAGGCAAGACTAAGCGGGTTTCCGTTAGTTTGTCTTCCTCTTATCTTTCAAGTTGAATCAAGACAACTTGACTCAACTTGCTGGAATTAGCACCTGGCCAGCAATACAAGCTGGCTGGTTGCTGAGGTTTCACAGGGCCAGTCCCTCCACCTCTCTGGATAAGAAAAAGAACAACACTCGTATTCAGTTATGTATGACTATTAAAACAACTATATAACTAATTTATTGATTTGGCAATAGGAAAATGTAAAAAAATTTAGCAATCCCGGAATGTGGTTAATTGACGCCCACGGGACAGTGTCGTTCAATGATCTGCTTTTTCAGTGATTTCCTATCAAAAATGATCACCGATTTAGGTGAAAATTTATAACCTATTTATCAGAGGGCATTTTAGGCTCATGTCTATCCTTTTGCAGCGGCCCCAAGTTTTTGACTTCTTTTCTGAAATTAGGAATTGACAGACAGCGAGGGATTATATATGATACTTTAAAACAGCAAAATTCCATAATTCATAGTTGATTAATGTGAATTGTGTTATTAACCGTGTTGGCACGTATCATGTATAGAACCGAAAGAAAGGTAAAGGTGAAAATCGATGCTGTTAACCTTTATCGCCATTGTCATTGCCTTGTTTTTTGCCATGAATATTGGGGCCAGCGGAGCAGCGGCCACCATGGGTGCGGTGTATGGTGCGGGAGCGGTCCGCCAGAAGACGCTCGCTTTGCTGCTTGTGGCTCTAGCAGTCTTTTTGGGTGCAGTCTTGGGCAGCGGAGAAGTGGTGAAGACGATCGGCAGCGGGATTATCCCCACTGATATCCTCAATGTGCCGATTGTGCTGATTATTTTGGTTGGAGCAACCAGCACGCTGTTTATCGCCAATCTGCTGGGTATTCCTTTGTCAACCAGTGAAGTGACTGTGGGATCGATCGTTGGCGTCGGCATTGCCTTTCAGGCCTTGTATGTCTCCAATCTGCTCTACATTGTCTCGTTTTGGATCATTGTGCCGGTAGTTGCCTTCAGTGTGGCTTACGTATCAGGCAAAGGGATTCTGTGGTTTGAGAGACGCTATCCTGACCTGAAAAAGGGAGGCAAATGGCGCAAAGCTCTTATTGCCCTCCTCATCTTCACCGGGTGTCTGGAGGCTTTTTCAGCAGGGATGAATAATGTAGCCAATGCCATCGGCCCTTTGGTAGGAGCGGGACTGTTGGATGCAACGCAGGCCATCTGGCTGGGTGGGGCCTTCGTGGCACTGGGAGCGGTCTTGCTCGGCGGAAGGGTACTGGAGACCAACGGCAAACGGATTACCTCCCTCTCTCTGCTGCAAGGCAGCGTGGTGTCAGGAACAGGAGGTACATTGGTGGTCTTGGCTTCACTGCTGGGCATCCCAGTTCCGCTTACCCAGGCTACCACATCGGCCATTTTGGGTGTGGGGACCGCAGAGAATGGTTTCCGCTTATGGCAAAAGAATGTGATCGTTCAAATTATCAAGGTGTGGATTGTGTCACCTATTCTTTCGCTGGTGGTTTCATACACCTTGGTTCATATCATCCTGGAGCCTAATCCATATGTTGTTATTGTTGTTTTGAGTGTGTTTGTAGGTACATTTGGCACGCTCAGTTTATTAAAAACCATCCGGCAAGACAAGAAATCGATTCATGAACAAGGAGGCGGGATTTAACCATGGGTGTTACATTCTCTTACACGACCTTGCCTAAAGAGGAGCTGGCCGAGGTTAACCGGCAGCTGGAGCAAAAAGACACCCTGGATGTGATCAAGTGGGCTTACGACCAATGGGGTGATGAGTTGATTTACGCCTGCAGCTTCGGGGCAGAAGGCATGGTGCTGATCGATTTGATCAGCAAAGTCAAAGCCGATGCTAAAGTCATTTTCTTAGATACACACCTTCATTTCAAAGAAACTTACGGTCTGATTGAAGAGGTCAAACAGCGCTATCCCCTATTGCGAATCGAGATGATCCAGCCTGATCTTTCCCTGCAGGAACAGGAGAAACAGTATGGTGACCAATTGTGGTTACATAATCCTGATCAATGCTGCCGGCTACGTAAGATCATCCCTCTGCAAAAAGCGTTGACCGGGGTCAAAGCTTGGATGTCCGGACTACGGCGAGAACAGTCGCCGACTCGGGCCCACGTCCAGTTTGTCAACCTGGATCATAAGTTTCAATCGATCAAGGTTTGTCCCCTCATTCACTGGACATGGGAGGAGGTGTGGCTGTACATTAAAAGCTTTAACCTTCCCTATAATCCGCTGCATGATCAAGATTATCCCAGCATCGGCTGTGAACCTTGCACTCTGCCTGTGCAAGGAAAGGCTGATTCCCGGGCAGGCCGTTGGGCCCACTCAGCTAAGACCGAATGCGGGTTACACAGCCAATAAACATGGTCAGCCGTCCGAGTGAGTGCTTGTTTTACGGGTATATCACTTGTTTGACATAAAGCAGGAAAAGGAGGAGAGAGGATGAGTCTCAGTCAGCCTCATGGAGGAAGATTAATTAACCGTTACCAACCTGATGTTGATTTGTCTCTCATCAACAAACAGGTGGAACTGGACACAATTGCTTTGTCAGATTTGGAATTGATTGCGAATGGCGCCTACAGTCCCTTGGAAGGGTTTATGGGAGCAGATGATTATGTGCAAGTGATCCAGCACATGCGCCTGGCCAGCGGTGAAGTATGGAGCATTCCCATTACGCTTCCCGTCAGTGATGAAGCAGCCAGCACAATTAGGGAAGGCGATCTCGTCAAACTGACCTATGAGGGGACGGTATATGGATTAATCGAGGTGCAGGAGAAGTACCGTCCCGATAAAACGATAGAAGCCAAGCAGGTCTACCGCACCACAGATGTCGCCCATCCAGGGGTAAAAAAACTGTTTGAACGGCCCCCTGTCTATCTGGGAGGACCGGTTACGCTGGTTAAACGCCCGCCTAAGAAGCGCTTTGCTGAGTTTTATCTGGATCCTGAACAGACTCGTGCCCGGTTTAGGGAACTGGGCTGGCGCACAGTGGTTGGGTTTCAAACCCGCAACCCGGTCCATCGTGCCCATGAGTATATTCAAAAATGTGCCCTTGAGACCGTGGACGGTTTGTTCCTTAATCCCCTGGTGGGTGAAACGAAGGCGGACGACATTCCGGCGGATGTACGCATGGAAAGTTACCAAGTGCTGTTGGAAAATTATTATCCGGAGCAGCGTGTCTTTTTGGCTGTCTTTCCGGCCGCCATGCGTTATGCCGGGCCTCGGGAAGCCATTTTTCACGCCATGGTGCGCAAAAATTACGGTTGCACTCATTTTATTGTTGGGCGGGATCATGCTGGGGTTGGCAACTATTACGGCACCTATGATGCCCAACGCATTTTTGACCACTTTACACCTGCAGAACTGGGCATTACACCCCTGTTTTTTGAACATAGTTTCTATTGTTATCAGTGTGGGGGAATGGCCTCCACCAAAACATGTCCCCATAGTGAAGAACATCGCTTGATCTTGTCCGGCACGAAGGTACGTCAGATGCTCAGTCAGGGAGAGGTACCGCCGCCGGAATTCAGCCGCAAAGAAGTGGTGGAGGTCTTGATTAAAGGCATGAAACAGCTCTCATATTCTTCCTAAATGTATGGTCTGTCATAGCATGGCTGTTGCACTGGCCCGACAGCCATGCCAGTGAATGAAATATTGAAGCAAGGAAGTGAAAGCCATGTCTGACAAAAGCATCGTCTGGCATCAAACCAGCGTCAGCAAGCAGGACCGTCAAGCCTTGAATGGACACAAAAGCTGTATTATATGGTTTACCGGCTTGTCCGGATCAGGAAAATCGACACTGGCCAATGCCCTGGCCAAAGCGTTGCATGAACAGCAGGTGAGAACTTATGTCCTGGATGGGGATAATATCCGCCACGGGTTAAACAAGGATCTGGGCTTCTCACCGCAGGACCGGGTGGAGAATATCCGCCGCATCGGTGAAGTGGCTAAGTTGTTTGTCGATGCCGGCATCATCGCCTTGACGGCCTTTATCTCCCCTTATAGGGCTGACCGGGAGCAGGTCAGGTCGCTGGTGGAAGACGGGGAGTTTATCGAAGTGTATGTCAAATGTCCCTTGTCCGAATGTGAACAACGGGATCCTAAAGGGTTGTACAAAAAGGCACGGGCAGGAGAGATCCCTGAGTTTACCGGGATCAGTTCGCCTTATGAGGAACCTGAACAACCGGAGATCATCATTGAAACAGACCGGCTGTCCGTGAAGGAAGCCGTGGAGCAGTTGCTCAGGCTTTTGAAAGATTGTCAGATTATCTCCTAAACTTATGCCATTTTTTTAAAAAAACATTGGATGGTTGAAATAACTTGGGTGAGGAGGATTAATCATGGCTTATACCAAGGTGTGGGCAGATGATCCCAACTTGAACGAAATGGAGAAAAAGAAACTCCAAAAAGATGGACTGGACATTTTAAATGATATTGAACGCTATGCCCAAGAAGGTTTTGCCTCAATTCCCAAGGATCAATGGGATTATTTCAAGTGGGCCGGCTTGTACTTACAGCGGCCAAAAGAGGACGGCTATTTCATGATGAGGGTTAATATTCCCTCCGGTATTCTTACTTATGCCCAGGCCGAGGTGTTGGCCGGCATCGGGCGTGATTACGGACGAAACCTGGTGGACATTACTACCCGCCAGGCGGTCCAGTTTCACTGGCTGGAGATTGAACACATCCCGGATATTTTCAAACGTTTGGCAAGCGTAGGTCTGTCTTCTGTTGGGGCTTGCGGTGATATTTTGCGTACCATTGTGGGTAACCCTCTGGCAGGCATAGATCCCCATGAGCTGCTAGATACGACGGAGATTGTTCAAGAGGTCTATCACTTTTTCCAGCGCAATTATGATTTTTCTAATCTTCCCCGCAAGTATAAAATGTCCATCTCAGCCAATGTGCACAATGCGGCTAATGCCCATATTCATTGTGTTTCCTTTGTTCCAGCCACCAAGGTCATCGATGGGGAAGAGGTTGTCGGTTTCCACCTGTGGGTCGGAGGGGGACTTTCGGCAAAACCTTACCTGGCTCAGGAACTGGATGTGTTTATCCGTCCGGAACAGGTAAAAGCAGCAGCGATTGCGGTAACCACAATCTTTCGGGATTACGGTTATCGTCACAAACGTCACCGGGCCCGTCTCAAGTTCCTGGTCGCTGACTGGGGAGCAGAGAAGTTTAAGGACAAACTGGTGGAACTGATGGGTGAGTTGCCATCAAAAGGCACGACGCAGTTGAAGGAGTGGAATGCCGGTTACTTCTACGGTGTTCATCCGCAAAAGCAGGAAGGTCTCAATTATATCGGCTTTAATGTGCCAGTCGGGCGCTTGAGTGCGGATGAGTTGTGGGAGCTGGCCCGTATTTCCAAAACGTATGGCCAAGGGGAAATCCGTACCTGCAATTCGCAAAATGTGGTGATCCCCCACATTCCTGATGATCAGGTGGACAAGTTGTTAAAAGAGCCGATCTTTAAGCGTATCACCATTGATCCGCCTTCGTTTACAGCTTATTCCGTCTCCTGTACAGGGATTGAATACTGCAATCTGGCTCTCGTGGAAACGAAGGAGCGCATGAAGCAAGTAGCTGAATATCTGGACAGGGAAGTGGAGCTGGATATTCCTGTTCGTCTGCATATGACAGGCTGTCCCAACTCCTGCGGCCAGCGCCAGATTGCCGATATTGGTTTGCAAGGCGTGCTGATGAAGGGCGAGTCAGGCATGGTGGAAGCCTTTGATATCTATGTGGGCGGTACTTTGGAAGTGGAGCATGCCCAGTTTAACCAAAAGTTAAAAGGACGCATATTAGCTGAAGATGTGGCTCCTGTGCTTAAACAATTGCTGCTGTACTTTAAGGAAAACCGGAAATCACACGAAACGTTTTTCGATTTTGTGCAGCGTATCGGCTTGGAGCAATTGCAGAAAGTCTATGATGAAATCTTGGAGAAAGTGGCGTAAAGATGAGTGCGGAGTACTATCTGTACCGCTTGGAAATGAAAGTGGATGGTCAGCCTGTTGAAGTGATTGTAGCTGCTGAGAATCATGAGCGGGCCTTTGCCATTGCCGAAATTGAGGTGGAGAAAATGTATTTGCGTCTGCCACAGCTTGAAGAAATGGCCATTGTGGAAAAGAAAAAAATCGGCCGTGGCAGCGGATATGTGGTGGCGGACGGTCGTAACCAATAACGATCATAGTGGCCTTAGTGGGTTGAGAAGATGAGGGGGTGGGAATGATGCAACAGTGGATTAAGGAAGTGGCCCGTGGCAAAAAAGGGGCCCGTAATTTGACAGCAAACGAAGCGCTTGCGGCAGCCAAGGCTATTGTTGAAGGCAAGGCTACAGATGCTCAACTTGCCGCTTTTCTGGTCGCTCAGCGTCTCAAGGGTGAAACAGCTGAAGAACTGCTGGCTTTTGTGGATACTCTTCGCAAGGCTGCTCCGACCATTAAACTTCCTGAACTCCTGAGAACAAAGCTGATTGACCTGGCCGGACCGTATAACGGGAGAAACACTTTTGCTGCCACGGTTCCCGTCGCCCTGCTGTTGGCCGATCAGGGCTTGCCGGTCTTGTTACACAGCAGCGACGCTTTGCCTCCCAAGAAGGGAACATCGGTTAAAACCATTGTGCACCGGTTAGGGATTCAGGTGGATCAGTCCACCAGCCAGATTGCCCACACTTTGACCGGGGTCAATATTGGCTTTGCGTGGACGGAGAAATTATGTCCTCCTCTCCAGGCTGTCAGAAGGGTAAGGGAAGAGATTGGGGTACGTACACTGCTCAACACGGTGGAAAAAATACTAAACTTGGCCCAAGCTCAAGCCGTTATGGTTGGTGTTTTTCACAAAACGGTGGTGGAAACCAATGCCGCTGTCCTCCGGGCCATGGGTTACAAACAAGCTTATATTGTGCAAGGGGCGGAAGGTTCGGAAGATTTGCCTGTTCATCGCACCAGTTTCGTGTACGAGGTTGGAGAAGAAGGAATTGAACGTTTCGAGCTCGATCCAGCAGCCTATGGTTTAAAACATCGCAAGGATAACGATAAGGAAAAGTTGAGTGCGGATCAACAAGTGGACATTATTCGTCGCCTTCTTAAGGGAGAACAAAGTGAAGAATTGGCCTATTATCGGGATCAAGTTCTGTGGAATGCCGGTGTCCGCTATTACTTGTTTAGCCACCTTCCCTCAATTGAGGAAGGCATTGAGTTGGCCCGCAAGCAGTTGGCTGAGGGTCGGGGAGAGAAGCGTCTCGCTATCTGGCAGGATCAATTGGCTGCATTACAAATATAGTCTGTGCAATGCGTAAGATTAACACCCAGGTGAGGAGGAGGAATGTACAATGCAAGAGGCGGGAAAAGTGTATTTGGTAGGTGCAGGACCGGGTGACCCTGAACTGATTACAGTCAAGGGAGCGAAGCTGCTGCAGTTGGCAGACGTGATCGTTTACGACCGTCTGGTTAACATGGAACTTTTACGTTATGCCAAACCTGGCACAGAGCTGATTTTCTGTGGCAAATCCCCTGAGCGTCATACCATGCCTCAAGAAGAGATTAACAGAGTGTTAGTTTTTCATGCTCAGCAGGGAAAAACGGTCGTGCGTTTAAAAGGTGGTGATCCCAGCATTTTTGGCCGTGTGGGTGAAGAAGCGGCTTACTGTGCCAAACATGGGATAAGTTTTGAAATTGTGCCTGGGATCACGTCCGGTGTGGCTGCTCCCGCCTATGCTGGCATTCCTCTCACTCACCGTGACCTTAGCTCCAGTGTGGCCATTGTGACCGGTCACAAACGGGTGGATGGTGAAGGGGACCCTGTTCGCTGGGACCAGCTGGCCACCAGTGTGCAAACCTTGGTGATTTATATGGGTGTAGGCAACTTGCCGTTTATACGGGAACAATTGCTGGCCCATGGCCGCCCGTCCGATACCCCGGTGGCATTGGTCCGCTGGGGAACGCTGGCCAAACAAGAGACATTGGTGGGGACCTTGGACAATATTGTTGAACAAGTGCAGAAAGCGAAGTTTAAATCTCCTGCCATTATTGTTGTCGGTGAAGTGGTGCGGTTAAGAGAGCAATTGGCTTGGTTTGAATCCAAACAGACAGCAGGTGAAAGGACTGAACAAACAGAAGACGGTCTGCCTGCACTGAAGACAGTTGTTGTGTAAAGAGACAGCCCTGCATTACAGCAGGCATGACGTATTTATATACAACAGGCGTTGTTCAGCCGCGGAAAAGGAGGACTGAAGGTGCCGGACACAGGTGTATTGGTGCTGGCCCATGGTTCGAGAGACAACAGATGGGTGGCCGAAATTGACCGGGTCGTGCAAGCATTGCCCCTTGACGCACCCGTCACCGTTGGCTTCTTAGAAATGGTGGAGGAACGCAGTATAACAAGAGGCGTACAAGGACTGGAAAAGAAAGGTGTACGTGACATTGTGGCACTGCCATTGTTTGTCTGTTCCGGCAGTACACATCTGGACGAGATTCAGTATGCCTTAGGGCTGAAAAAAGCGCCTGCCGTGGAAACAGACCTTGTGCCGATTCCCAGGTGGGCCAACATAAACTGGTTGTCTCCTATGGATGACCATCCTGTTGTGGCCCGGATCATCACTGAACGGATCACAGCCCTCTCCCTGTTCCCGCCTGAAGAGGTGGTGCTTTTGGTCGCTCATGGCAGTGACAAACCTGGCTTTCAAGAACAGTGGCAACGCACATTAACCTCCCTGTCCCGTTCCATACAAGGGGCTTGCCAATTTAAACGGGTAGAGTATGCCACCGTCCACCCCTATACCATAAGACCTCAGGCTGAAAGGCTGGTGCAGGTAAGCAAGAGAATGATTGTGATCCCCTTGTTTATCAGTGAAGGTTATTACACTAAGACATATATTCCAGCTCAACTCTCCGGTTTAGATTATGTCTATGACGGGAGAACCTACCTTCCTCATCCGTTAGTGAGCCGCTGGATGGAGGAACAAATCAAACAAACTGGGCGATTGCAAGCTCTTTAGGCTTGTGGTTGATGGGGAAGAGAGGGGAGAGCAGGTGCTCCCCTCTTGATTATTCAATGATAGCAGTTGTGCCCACAGACACCTGTTTAAATAACCATTCCACATCAGCGTTGTGCAGGCGGATACACCCCTTGCTGACACTTTGGCCTATGGAAGAAGGGTTGTTCGTGCCGTGAATGCCATAGGTGTAGCCGTTCGTGCCGGGAACGGAGAGGCCCAGCCAACGGGAGCCTAGCGGGTTTGCAGGGTCCCCACCCGGAATATTGTCCGGGAGATACCAGGGGTTTTTCACTTTATTAACGATGGTAAATGTGCCCTGTGGCGTTGACCCGTTTTTTCCTATGGCGATAGGAAAAGTACGCACAAGCTTTCCGTCTTGATACAAGGTAAGAGTCCGTTTTGTCAGCTCAATGTGTATATAATCCCCGGTGTGGGCGGGTTCATTGGGCACGTGTGAGTGATCATCGGGGATGTTCAAGGTTTCTATGATGTGTCGGTCAGGTATGTACAGATTCGTGCCCGCCTTCAACCCCTTGTCTGCGTCGGCCAACTCGTTAAAGTGAGCCAGGAGGGTTTGAAACCGGCCAAGTTGGTAGTAAGCATGACTAATTTGATATAATGTATCTCCGGGCTCTACCTGATGGATGCGGATATAAGGGTGGTAGAGGGACAAAACTTGACCTGCTTTAAGCTCCTTTTCAGGCTCAGTAATGCTATTCCACCGGGCGATATGCTCCTGATAGCGACCCGATTGATAATACTTCAAGGAAATGCTGTACAGTGTCTCCCCTTGTTGAACCGTATGTTCCCACGTCAGAGGGGTGGGAATACGGATGACTTGGCCTGCTAATAATCCTTGAGAAGGGTTAGTCAGCCCGTTAAAGCGGCTGATCAGATCATAAAACCGGCTCGTTTGATAGTAGCTGACAGCCAGTTGGTGCAAGGTTTCTCCCGGTTGAACTTTGTGTGCAAGTGCCCATTGTTCTCCTTTGTGCAGTATGTATTGTCTGATGGTCAGCCTGTTTTCTTGCTTGTTGTGAGGTTGTTTTTGGTCAGCAGCCGGTGATTTTTTCTCCGGAAAGGTGAGTTCTTGCTGATCATTCTGTCTGGCAGATAACGCTCCCTGATCCGCTGCAGGAGGTTTGTGCTGTTGTCCGGCTGGTGATGTTTCCGCAGAAGCGGGAGTTTCCTTGTCCGCATCTGTATCCCTGTCCGTATCGGTGTCTGCTGGATCGTGTTCTGCTTTGGTATCCTCTTGCTTCAATTGATCTTGCAGTTGATTGATATGTCCCATTAGCTCATGATGTTCATCGTGGAGAAACTCCGGCCCCGGGTGTAAGAGACGGTCGGCTGGATTTTTCTCTGGTACAGATGGCGCAAAGGACTGTTCCGCAGGAGTGTCCTCCAACTCCGGTGTGCTGTCTGTTAACAGATGTTGTGTCCATAATGTGCCTGCCCAGTGCAGGAGGTGGAAGGGCTGAAAATCGCCCATGCTCCACCATACTAGAGACAGGCCCGCCACAATGGCAACAAGTAAAAGCAGGATCCAGCGCTTCAGTCTCTTCCGGCGCAAAGCCCGGTATTTTTCCTTTCGTGACAGCGGGGAATGCTGGCTGTTCACAAGCGATTCACTCCTTTATCTTACAAACCACCAGCCTATACATTCCCTGTAACTTTGGAAAATCCTTCTTTTTTGTCGAACAAAGAAGAAAATTGAATCTATTGACCCGGCCGCAAAAAAGGTGGCCAAGTCTTTTGGCATAGCCTGCTGCCTGGTGATGGAAGATTGCTTATTAAGAAAGTAATGAGCCGAAGGGACTAGTCGATTAAGTTGAGTCTTGAGGAGGAAAGAGGAGTTGAACGGTTCGTTATTAAACCTCTTAAGAGTAACTGTCATATGTATTATGATGATCCTCCCGTTCATTACAGCATGTCATTCTGAAGAGGTAGTAGCTGGAGTAGAAAAAATTGAAAAAGAACAACTTTTAACCAAATCTTCGTTAGAGGAGCAAGCATTAAATGAGGATTTGGAAATCATTGATATGCTTCTGCCAGCACAGAATTCCAGACCACGGACCGAGGCAATCACCCATGTCATCATTCACTTTATGAGCAACGTCTCCAGGAAACCCCATGATCCGTACAATATGGAAGACATATATTCTATTTTTGAAGAATATGGATTTTCTGCCCATTACGTGATCGGCAGGGATGGGGAGATTTACCGTCTTGTTCCGGAAGATCGAGTTGCATTTCATGCAGGTTCCGGAAATCTGCCTGATTTCCCGGAATACAAAAATAAGCTCAACGATTATTCCATAGGTATTGAACTTCTTGCTATCGGAACCCGGGAAGAAATGTCTGCTATGATATCAGGAGATACATATGATTCAATTGATCCTTCTTTCATAGGATTTACCGAAGCACAATATGAATCGCTAAATGCCTTATTGGACGAGATTATCGAACGGGATCCGTCGGTAATTAGAGACAGGAAACATATTGTTGGGCACGATGAATATACACCAGGAAGAAAAACTGATCCAGGTTCCTGGTTTGACTGGTCAAAAATCGGATTTTAGAGCATTGCTTTTGGCGACATAATTGCCACTGTTGAGCACTGGTTTTTGCAGTACCGGTGCTCATTTTTATTATTTAAAGATCTCAGTGCTTTACGTTGGTAACAGGCTGTGTTTAGATTCTTTTGTCAAAATACTGTCATAGGTATCCCCCGGTGAGAGGTTCAATGTGCTGTATAATGGGTTAAGATAGAAATGTGCGTACATTTAAGGAGGCTGCAATGATCATGCTAAAAAATAACAAAATGAAAATGCTTTTGCTGACCATCATTGCGGTAAGTGTGATAGCGCTTTCTGCACTCATTTATATTAACCGGGCCAATACCCACACACTGGATGTTTTTGATTCCATCGAACCGTTTAGTCTGGAAAGCACGACAGGGGAGACCTATCATTCAGACAACGGAAAAATTAAATTGATCTCCTTTATTCTGATTAACTGTCCAGATGGGGTTTGTCCCATGACGATGTGGGACTTTTCTCTCTTACAAGATGAATTGAAACAGAAGGGCTGGTTTGGTGAGGAAGTGGAACTCTTGGCCATTACCTTTGATCCTGCACGGGATGATTTGAACGCTTTAAAGGAGTACAGCCAGTACTTTAATGCCGATCCCCGCGGTTGGCACTTTCTGCGTGGGGAAGAAGAGGAAATTGCCGCTATTGCTGACCAATTGCGCTATGTCTATGCCGTACGGAAAGATGGTTCAGCGATGCATGCCACTACCATGTATTTGCTGGACGGGGAGCATCGCATCAGAGCTTATCACAAAATGACCACACCAACTGATGAGATGGATAAGGAGAGCGTCTTGCGGGATATTGAATCTTTAATCAAAGAAAGGTAATGAAAATTGACGAACTATCATGAAGGAGGAACAAAACGGTGCAAAAACGATCCATAATTCTGTTGTTGCTGTCAGTGATGTTGATCTTAGCAGGATGTCAAGATAACCAGAATGCACAAGATGAGCCGTACGTGCCTGGAGCTCCCATTGAAGTTCATTTTGGCACTGATCCCGAGACACCTCACCCAGCTGGACAGCCTCTGATCCTTTATGTGGAAGTGACGCAGGAGGGAGAAGCGGTGGAGGATGCCGATGAGGTGCTGTTTGAAATCTGGAGTGAGGCAAGTGAAGACGATAACCACGGGGATGATCACAGTAACGGAGTGGCTGAACACGGAGTCGGTCATCAGGATCAGCAGGAGGCAGATCAAGAGCAGCAGGATTCTCCAGCCGGGCATGAGCATCAGATGATGAAAGATTATCAAACTGAACATGACATGCTTGAAGCTGAACATGCCGGAGGCGGTATCTATCAGCTGGAGATCAGCTTTGATGAGCCGGGTACCTATTATGTGATGTATCATGTGACCGCGCGAGGTTATCATGACATGGTCACTCATGAACTTGAGATTATTGAATAATAGGCATGAATGATAGTGACGGCGGCTGAGACTAGGGGCGTGACCACAATGATGAAGACAAAGAGAATAGTAAACTGGATCTTGGTGATGATGCTGTTTGCCGTTACTTTGGCTGCTCAGGCGGCGGGCACTGTCCCACATGTGGCTGCGGAGGATAGCGTACCAACGGTTTGGCCAGCGGCTGAAGATGTATGGCAAACGGTTTGGGAGCACCCTTTGTCCCCCTGGTTACGCACGGCTGATCTTGTGGGACTGGGACTGGCCGGTGGCTGGTTGTTTGCCCGGCTTTTTTTCCGATCAGGCCGCTCTCATTTCACATGGTCAGCTTCCGCCCAGCATTTTCTCCAATTAACTGTGTATGGTTTGTCCGCTTTGTTAATCATCATGGCTGCAGCAGGCCAAACTGTGCTGCTCAGTACAGTTGTGGCCCCTGACAGTGCAACCGGGTGGCGGGAGCTGCTTCTGGCCACTTTCAGCATGGCTGCTGGGTGGGCCACGCTCATCTGGTTAAAACCGCTGCTTATGTTGGGCTTACTTTTCTCCTCCTTCTCCCGTCATCCCTTGGGCATACTGAAGTCCGCTTTTGTGTCAGGGGTGTTGGTGTGCATCGTCTTGAGCGGAAGGTATGGTTACTCAACTCTGTTTGTCTCTCAGCTTATTCACATCCTGGCGTCCATCCTTTGGCTGGGAGGGGCGCTGGGCTTTTTTATCTACAGCTATATACTGAAAGACAACGAGACAGCCTATCACTTTATATTTAACAAAGTGTACACGTTTGTCACCCTCAGTTTGGCCATCATGTTCATGCTGGCGGTTTCCGGTGTACTGCTTAGCATTTCTCTGCTGGAGGCATGGTACGATGTGTTGCGTACCGATTTTGGTTTGAAGCTGCTGTTGAAGTTCTTGCTCTTTTTTATACTGGCCGGCGTTATGGTTTGGTTGCGGTGGGAATGGCTGGCTGGCACTGCAGCTCAACCTGCTCATCAGCCAAGACTGTTTTACACCGCTGTGCGGCGAATGTTTGCCATCCAAGCGATTGTACTCTGCACAGGGTTCATTTTGACAGGACTTATGTCTGGGGTAGCGCCGCCTGAACAGGTGGACCCCCACCATGCGCGAGGGGAAGTTCAGTTCCATTTTACCTCTGCCCAGAGTGGCCAGGGAGAGTACAACCTGGTGGCTTACGTGATGCAAGACAGGCAACGAGTGAGTGGTGCTGACGTCTATTTTGACCTGTGGAAAAAAACAGATGACGGTCATGTCCGCAGGCTGTATGACTATATTTGTATTGATTTGGAGCTAGGGCTGGATGCCTGGCGAGATGAGCTGGTGAGGCAGGGATATTTAACCAGTGTTAAAGCTGAAGAAAAGGAAGAGCATGTCTATATCGGTTCAGCTCTACTGGAAGCAGGCAGTTGGTACGTGAGAGTGCATGCTCAAAAAATGGAGGAGGAGATAGATGCGTATCAGGACTATCAGCTGGAGGTGCGCTGATACGCTTCTCACTCCTCCCCTTTTTTACATGAGCCAATTAATCACCACGACGGGCAATAGCTTCGGCAATCTTGGGACCGTGAAAACGGCCGTTTTCAATAAAGATCTCGTTGGCATTGTTTCCGGCGGCAATGACGCCGGCCACAAACAGGTTAGGAACATTGGTTTCCATGGTGTCTTCGTTATAAAAGGGTCTGCCGGTAGCCTGATCGATCTTGACCCCTATGCGGGTTAAAAAGGAATGGTCTGGATGATAGCCCGTCATGGCAAAAACGAAGTCGTTTTTGATTGTCTTCAGCTGGTCTCCAACTTGATAAACCACCTCATGAGGGCGGATTTCCTTTACTTCTGCATTAAACTCCATCGTAATTTTACCATGGCGGATCAAGGAGAGGAACTCGGGCAACACCCAAGGCTTAACGTCCTGAGAAAACTCTGATCCCCGGTATAGCACCGTGACGCGGGCTCCTGCTTTCTCCAGCTGGAGGGTGGCGTCAACAGCACTGTTTTTGCCGCCGATCACCACAACGTCCTGGTCATAGAAGGGATGCGCTTCTTTAAAATAATGAAACACTTTATCAAGATCAGCACCAGGCACATCGAGCAGGTTGGGATGATCGTAATACCCCGTGGCCACGATCACATACTTAGTCGTATAGTGCTTTTTCTCTCCGCTTTTGCCTCTGCTTTCCACGATAAAGCTGCCGTCCGTTTGGCGAATCACTTCTTCTACTTTTTCATAACTGTTGATGCGCACTTGTTTCAAGCGGGCCACTTCCCGGTAGTAGGCCAAAGCCTGACTGCGGCGGGGCTTACGCTCTTCTATGATAAAAGGTACGTTACCTATCTCCAGTTTCTCCGGTGTGGAAAAGAAAGTTTGGTGGGTGGGGTAACGGTAAATAGAATGGACTACATTTCCTTTTTCGATGACAAGGGGATTGAATCCTTTGTCCTGCAAAGCAATAGCAGCAGCAAGCCCGCAGGGGCCAGCTCCCACGATGATGGCATCTTCTGTCATTTATGCTTCACTCCCATAAACTCAGGATGTCATACCGAATGGTTTCATAGATTCGTCTCTATTCTACTATATTTATGCCTCACTTAAAAAAGATTTGCAGTAATTGTCAAACCGTAGCCAAGGTTTTTAGGTTATAATGTAAGAGATTTAGAAATTAATCTGTGAAAAAAGAGGATTTTTTAGGATAGATGTCGAATATACTACATGCCAAAATAATGGAGTGACACCCCATGATTGAATTGCAAGATGTATCCAAAGTATATCCTAACGGAGTAAAGGCGTTACATAATGTGTCGGTTAAGATCGAGAAGAGTCAGTTTGTATATCTCGTGGGTCCCAGTGGAGCTGGTAAATCAACGTTTATTAAATTGATGTACAGGGAGGAAAAGCCGACCTCAGGTGATATCTATATCAATGGTCAAAATATTACCCGTATTAAGAACCGGCATACGCCCTATTTGCGCCGGTCTGTTGGGGTTGTCTTTCAAGATTATAAACTGTTGCCCCGGCTGACATCTTATGAAAATGTCGCCTTTGCTCTGGAAGTGACAGAACGTCCAGCACGTGAAATTAAAAAGCGTGTGATGGAAGTACTCGACCTGGTTAATTTGAAACACAAAGCCCGTTCCTATCCTCACGAGTTGTCAGGAGGGGAGCAGCAGCGGGTGGCCATTGCCCGTGCATTGGTGAACAAGCCGAACATATTAATTGCGGACGAGCCTACTGGCAACCTTGATCCCGACACCTCGTGGGAGATTATGCAGCTTTTTGAGAGAATCAATCTGAACGGAACGACAGTTGTTATGGCCACGCATGACAAAGAAATTGTCAACGCCATGAAAAAACGCGTGATTGCCATAGAGGGTGGACAAATCGTTCGAGATCAGCTTAGAGGGGATTACGGTTATGAAGATTAGAACACTCGGACGGCATATCCGCGAAGGTGTTAAGAATGTTGGCCGCAATGGATGGATGACTGTGGCTTCCATCATTTCAGTCTCCATTACACTTTTGGTCTTGGGCACCTTACTGATTTTGGCTTTTAACATTAATCATATGGCTGGCAATATTGAAAGTGAGGCGGAGATACGGGTACTGCTTGAGTTGGAAGCTTCTGATGAAGAGGTTCAAAGGATAGAGGGTGCCATCAAGCAGATTCCCGAGGTTGAGAGTGTCACCTTCATCTCCGGTGAAGAAGCTTTGGATGAACTGATTGAAAACATGGGCGAAGAAGGGCGGCATTTTGAGGAGTTTAAGGGTGAAAATGTATTGCCTCACACCTTTGTGGTTCGCACGACCAACCCGCAAGATGTTCATCAGGTTGCCGCTGATATAAAAGGTATGGAGGCGGTCTACAAAGTGAACGATGGTGGAGAAACCACTAGGACATTATTCAGTGTCACCCAAACGATCCGCAATGTGGGGCTGGTTTTCATCATTGGCTTGGCCTTTACCGCCATGTTGTTGATTGCCAATACCATTAAAATGACCATTACCATGCGCAAACCGGAAATCGAAATTATGAAATTGGTAGGGGCTACCAATGCTTTTGTCCGCTGGCCATTCTTTGTTGAAGGGCTGATTTTGGGGATAATTGGTGCTTTGATTCCCATTGTGATTTTGACTTTTGGTTACTATCAATTGCTTGAGAGAGCCTACCAGACACTGAAGCTGCCATTTTTTGAGCTGTTGCCGCTTGTGCCGTTGATCTATCAAATTGCCTCGATTTTGTTGGGGATCGGTGCTTTTATCGGTATTTGGGGCAGTATGATTTCCG
The DNA here is from genome assembly GCF_030814135.1 of Caldalkalibacillus uzonensis. Classification (NCBI taxonomy): domain Bacteria; kingdom Bacillati; phylum Bacillota; class Bacilli; order Caryophanales; family Bacillaceae; genus Caldalkalibacillus; species Caldalkalibacillus uzonensis. Next base: position 128,726 of record NZ_JAUSUQ010000010.1, read on the forward strand.
TGCGCCGCTTCTTAAACGTTTAGGTTAATAGGGATAAACATAGAGAACATAGAGGTTGATAGAGGAAAATGAGAGTCTGCCATAAGGGGTCATTACGCCTGTCTTTTCATGTTAAGCACGACTAACCCGGGCTTAACTGGACAAAGGGATGGAGGAGAGGAGGACAACGACGTGCACAGCAAAGTGAGGACGATCACACTAATGGCGATGCTGGTGAGCGTGGCCCTGGTCATAACCAGCATCGCGGGGGAAACAAACCTGATTACCCCTGTGGCCCATGCTTCAACAGATGCTGAAATCAAGAGGCTGAAAGAGGAAATCAAGCAGATTGAACAAAATGAACAAGATGCTGAGCAGAAGCGCCAAGAGCTGCAGCAGCAACTGAAAGATCTGGAGACGCGCCAGGCTAAGGAAGAGCAGGCACTGAAAGAAATTGAAAGCCGCATCAGCCGCACCGAAGAACGGATCAGACAGAAAGAGAAAGAAGTGGAAGCAACAAAGGAAAAAGCCCACCAGACCGCTTTGGAGCTAAAAGAAGCTGAAGAGCGCGTGGAGGAGCGGCGGGAATTATTGAAAACCCGTTTGCGTTCCATATATGAATCTGGTGGAACAGTTTCCTATCTTGATGTGCTCATGGGTGCGGGCAGTATCGGTGATTTCCTTCAGCGCCTGGACTTGCTTAGCATTATTATGGAAACAGACCAGCAAATCTTGACAGAGTTTATTGAGGAGCAAAAACGGATTGAACAAAAGAAACAAGAGCTGGACCAGCTTTTGGCACAGTTGGACGAGCAGCTGACCGAACTGGCAGCCTTGCAGAGCCGTCTGAGAGCGGAGAAAAAGGAACAGGAGGTTAAGATTGCCTCCCTCCGTGAGGAACAGGAACAAGTAAAAGAATATGATGAAAAAGAACAGCAGAGATTATTGGAGTTGGCGAACCAGAAATCCCGCTTGATTCGGGAGAAACATGCTGCTGAACTCAAGAAAATGGAAGAAGAGAGAAAACGACAAGAGGAAGAGAGAAGGCGCCAACAACAGGCAGCAAGTGGTGCGTCTCCGGCAAATAACTCCGGTTCATCAGCCAGCGGCAATCAAGCGGCAACTGGTGGAGGACAACTGGCCTGGCCTGTATCGCCCTACTATCCGATCAACTCCGGTTACCGTCCGCCGCATCGCCCCAACCATAACGGTGTTGATATGGCTGCTCCACGGGGCACCAATATTGTCGCTGCTGAAGCCGGTATCGTCTCCCATGTTGTCAGCGGCTGCCGGGAAGGCGACAGCAGTTGCGGAGGGGGATTTGGCAACTACGTTGTCATTGCTCATCCAAATGGTATAAACACTCTGTATGCCCATGCTTCAAGCATCCTCGTTTCCGTAGGCGATCCAGTCTCCCGTGGCCAGGTGATTGCCAAAGTGGGAAATACTGGTCGTTCTACTGGACCGCACTTGCACTTTGAAGTGCATAAAAATGGTCAACGTGTCAACCCCACCCCATATCTGTGGTAAAAATAAGCATAGTGCGTACAGGCTTATCATACACATAAACAGAGGCTTCACACATGGACAGTGTGTCCTGTGCAGAAGCCTCTTACTCAATCTGGCCAAGGGTGGTGGGAACAATGCATTTTAGAGGTCGTACAGTACTGATGATGATCATTCTAACCATCATTGCCAGTAGTTCGGTCACGATGCTGGTGGCCGGAGGGAATGGAGAACAAGCTGCCCCTCCTGAAGAACAGGCTGGCGACATAGGAGGCGTTCATAACACACAGTATGACCTGGATAAAATATACGAAGCCTTTGAAAAAATCCAGGAAAATTATGTTCTGGAAGTAGATGAAGAAGAATTAATTGAAGGTGCCATAGAAGGCATGCTGAACAAGCTGGGTGATCCTTACTCCGTTTACATGGACGAGGAAGCTGCACGCCAATTGCATGAGAATCTAAGCTCCTCTTTTGAAGGAATTGGGGCTGAGGTGACTATCAAAGATGGAAGGGTCACCATCATTGCTCCTTTTAAAGATTCACCGGCGGAAAAAGCAGGACTTAGACCTCTTGATCAGATCATCAGTGTCAATGGTGAAAATATTGAGGGGATGGATCTCTATCAGGCCGTGTTGAAAATCCGCGGCCCCAAGGGCACGGAAGCAAAATTGGAGATTGTCAGGTCTGGGGTGTCCGAACCTTTTACCGTAACGGTCATCCGTGATGAGATTCCCCTTGAGACCGTGTATACACAAAAAATTACAGCTCAGGGAAAAACATTCGGCAAAATCCAGATTACATCCTTTGGACAAGATACAGCCGAACGCTTTAAAGAAGAGCTGGACCGCTTCGAACAGGAAAACATTGACGGTCTGATTATTGATGTGCGTGGCAACCCGGGCGGTTATTTAGATACCGTGCGGCAAATCGGCCAATTGATTGTTCCTTACGAGAGTATCATTACGGAGATCATGGACCGTTCTGGCGAAAAAATGGTTTATCGCTCCACATTAGACAATCCTAAGCCGTACCCCATTACCATTTTAGTGGATGAAGGCAGTGCCAGTGCCTCCGAAATTTTAGCTGCAGCCTTGCAAGAGGCAGGAAATTACAAAGTGATTGGCGAACCTACCTTTGGAAAAGGAACTGTACAGAGTACCATTGACCTGGAGGATGACAGCCAGATCAAACTGACCATTGCCAAATGGTTAACCCCTAATGAAAATTGGATCAACGAAACAGGAGTACAACCTGATGTACAGGTTTCCCAGCCAGAGTTTTTCAGAGCGGCCTACATTACAGCTGATCCGGAATTGAAACGGGATATGAATAATGAACAAGTACGCAACTTGCAAATCATGCTTGAAGGTCTGGGATATCATCCGGGACGTAAGGACGGATATTTTAACTTGGAAACCGAACAAGCGGTCAGAAGCTTTCAAGCTGATCATGATCTCTCTGTGACAGGGGTTGTCGATGAAAAGACAGCTCAAGTGATCCATGAACAGATTTTTGAGCTGGTCCGGGATCCGCGTTATGACCGGCAATTGCAGAAAGCGGTTGAAGTTTTGCTGGAAGAGCTTGGGGATAAAAAGTAGAAGAGACCATCTTAGTAAACAGTGCCAGAAGAGGAGGGGGGATGGAGATGATAGCAGACTGGGGGATAGCTATTGTTCAGGCAGTTCCGGCGCTCGTGCTCAACCCTTTTACCTATTTGCTTATTTTCTTAATTGTGATGCAGTGGAGAAGGCAAATTGCCATTGAACGGAAATTGTTTGGTACTAAACTTCATGCTTGGGGAGAAGAGCTTCTCTTTGCTGTGGGTATGGGCGTGCTGGGAGGACTGCTGATCTCCCTTCCCCTCCTGATTCTGGGGGTTGTTCTGCCCCTGGACGCTTTTGTTTATCTGTGGCTGATTGCCCTCCTGCTGATGGCCGTGCGGGTGCGATACCTTTGTTTTGCCTATGCAGGCAGTGTGTTGGCTCTGTTCAGTTTGGCAGCGCGGTGGTTCCCTGCTCCCGGCAGTGGGTGGATCGCTTCAGTTTGGGACAACTTGCAAGCGCTCCCCCTTCCTGCATTGTTTGCCATGGTAGCCTTACTGCACCTGGCCGAAGCACTTTTAATTTATCTCAGCCGCTTCAGAGCAGCCACTCCTATTTTTGTCCGCAGTAAACGGGGCCGGATAGTTGGTGGCTATGAGTTGCGCCACCTCTGGTTTGTACCTTTATTCTTGGTGACGGAAAGTGGACAAGGCACCTTAACGCCATTGTTTCACAGCTGGCCCATATTCGCGCCGGATGCCTCACTTTCCTTTGGATTGGTGTTACTGCCCGCTGTGCTTGGATATTCGGAACAGGCGGTCGCCTCCACACCTGAACAAAAAATGCGTTTTTCCGCCCGGTGGCTCATGTTGTATGCCTTGACTCTACAGGGGTTAAGCTTGGCCGCGGTATACATGGAATGGTTTATTTGGTTAGCTATATTGTTCGCTTTTATGGGTCATGAAGCTCCCATTGTGTACAGCCGTTACAGGGAAGAGAGCCGGGCACCTATCCATGTCCATCCCCGCCGGGGGTTAAAAATATTGGCCGTGATTCCCTACTCACCTGCCGCTAAGATGGGGCTTAGGGCAGGCGAAGTGATTATTAAAGTGAATGGAAAAGTTGTCAATAGACGGCAGGATTTGTATGAGGCGTTGATTGGCAACAAAGCCTTCTGTAAATTGGAGCTGCTCAACACGGAGGGGGAAGTGAAATTTGCTCAATCTTCCATTTATGAGCATGATCATCACCAATTGGGCATTATATTAGCTCCCGATGAAGAGGTGCCATATTACATAGATTATCTGGATATCAACTTGCTCCGTCTGCTCAAAATAAAGTTCAAACGCAACACCCAGTTCGTCCCAACATTGCGAGAGGAGCAGGAACATGCCTAAATTGTTAATTGCCGACCGTGATGCCACAGAGCGTACCGGGATTAAATGGTTTGTGGCTTCCCATCATTTGCCCTTTACCCAGGTAGATGAGGCGGCTGATGTGGATCAGTTGATCCAATATGTTGAAACATATTGCCCTGATGTGGTTGTTCTGGAGTTGGAGATGATCCCAGATGCGGCTCTTGCTCAAGTCACCCATTTATTGAAGACCTATGTGCAGACGGTGATTTGCCTGACCACGGAATCCGTTTTTGAGCGGGCCTTGCAAGCGATTGAGTTGCAGGCCGCTTCATTATTAGTGAAGCCTCTCGAGCTTGGGCGTCTGCAACAGGCCCTTCGACAAGCATGTGTTGAGCGCTCGACTGACGTTTCCATTCTCCGTCAAACAGCAGTGCAGAATGATGCTTTAGCCCATCAAGAAGCATTAACTTCTACTGCTTTGTTCATCGACCATGCCTTGGAATATTCCCCTGCATGTCTACTCGTTCAACCGGAAAAAGCAGCGTATAACAAGGAGCTGTATCACTGGCTGCAAACGTTCCATTTTCCCGTGCAAACTTTTGTTTATCCGCTAAGTGACATGGTGGCCTGTGTACTTTCATTCTCAGCAGAAGATGAGCACAAGGAAAATGAACAAGAACTATTGCAGCAGGAAGGACAACGGCTGTTGCAGCAATGGTGGGAGCATCATCAGTCACGGGTGAGCATCGCCATTCATCCCTCTTACTTGCCTGCTGCCAGTTTGCATCAGATTTATTTACGCACCAAGGAGGCCCTAAAACTGCAGTTTTATAAAGGCCATCAGCAGTTGTTTTGGGTGGATGAGCAGCCCCCTTTCATCACCATTGATCCTTTCTTGACCCCAGATGAGCAACGGACGTGGATTCAGCATTTGGAACAAGGCAGTAAGCAAGAGATTAAGCGTTGGCTGTATGCTGCCTTTACCCAGTTTTCCCATGGTTTGCCCGAACCGGATTTGCTGCGCATTCGCCTGACCAGTATTCTGGCCCAGTTGCGCCGCTTTATGCAAACGTATCATCTGGATCAAGACCCATCTCTGGACACCGCCTATCACAGTGTCTTTCAATCCATCTTGTACGCTCCAATATTATTTAGTATTGTACAGGATATGCTGCTGTTCTGTTTTGACCTCATTGACGGAGCAGCCCGTCACAAACAAAGCCAAACTTATGATGTTGTGGAGAAGGCATTACAAGTCATTGAAAGTCGTTATGGTGAACATGATTTAAGCTTGCAAGCAGTAGCCAAAGAGGTTGAGCGCAGCCCTGGTTATCTCAGTGCCCTATTAACCCGGCGCAAAGGCAAAACATTCCGGCAGCTCCTGACCGAACTGCGTATGGAAAAAGCCAAGCGGCTATTGGCAGAAACTGATCTTTCTGTACGGGATATCAGCGAACAGGTCGGTTACGGGGACCCCAACTATTTCAGCAGGGCTTTCAAACAACACCTGGGTCTGTCTCCGCGTGCTTTCCGTTTTTGGAGGTGTGATAAATGAAGAAAACAACTACAACCATCATAACTCTATTGTGCAGTTTCCTTTTATTTGCTTTTGGAATATATAGAATATTAACCGGAACACTTTCGTCAACTCCTTTAATAGTGGCGTATATTTTCGCTATTACAGGTTTTTTTGGAATAGTAGTAAATATTGTCAAGCTGAGAAAAATACGAGCGACTTAAAAACTCGTGGAGTAGAACTTTTTGTTTCAAAATCGTGAAAAATATAAGCTAACATATCTGAGACATAAAGAAAAGTAAGTTTGGAAGGGCTTACTTTTCTTTTTTGTCTATTTCACCTTTGATAAGTCCAGTTTTTTGTGGGGCTGCTTTCTGTTTTTAGAGCCGCTTTCCACCTAAAATGAAGTTAAGCAATGATCTGAACTTGAAAGGGAGAGAGCGGAATGGAGCTTGATTTAAAGCAGATTAAAGCACCAAGAGGGAACACATTACGGACGAAGGGCTGGATTCAGGAAGCTGCATTGCGCATGCTGCTGAATAACCTGGATCCGCAAGTAGCCGAACGACCAGAAGATTTGGTGGTATACGGGGGAATCGGTAAGGCCGCCCGCAACCGTCAATGTTTTGAACGCATCGTGCAAACATTGCAAGAGCTGGAGTCTGACGAAACATTGCTCGTCCAGTCCGGCAAACCTGTGGCTGTCTTTAAATCCCATCCCGACGCGCCGCGGGTGCTGTTGGCCAATTCCAATCTTGTTCCGGCTTGGGCCAATTGGAAACACTTTAATGAGTTGGAGAAGAAAGGTTTGATCATGTACGGGCAGATGACGGCTGGCAGCTGGATCTATATCGGCAGCCAGGGGATTGTGCAGGGCACCTATGAAACGTTTGCTGAATGTGCCCGTCAACATTTTGGCGGCACACTAAAAGGCACCGTTACCGTCACGGCAGGTTTAGGAGGGATGGGTGGCGCTCAACCGTTGGCTGTCACCATGAACGGCGGGGTTGTCATTGCCATCGAGGTGGATGAGACCCGCATCAAGCGCCGGCTGGATACCAAGTATTGTGATACCATGTGCACAGATCTGGATCAGGCCATCGACATGGCTGAACAAGCCAAACGGGAAGGCAAAGCATTGTCCATAGCTTTACTGGGCAACGCGGCTGAAATTTTACCGCAAATGATTACGAAAGGGTTTATCCCTGATATTGTCACCGACCAGACCTCAGCCCATGACCCATTAAACGGCTATCTGCCGGCCGGCATGAGTTTGGCAGAAGCTCATGAACTGCGGCAAAAGGATCCTGATGCCTTGGAGCAAAAGGCCAAAGAAAGCATTGCGGTGCATGTAAAGGCCATGCTCCAGATGCAAAAACAGGGGGCCATCGCCTTTGACTATGGCAACAACATTCGTCAGGTAGCAAAAGATATGGGGGTTGAGAACGCCTTTGATTTCCCCGGTTTTGTCCCGGCCTATATCCGGCCCCAGTTCTGCGAAGGAAAAGGTCCCTTCCGCTGGGTGGCTTTATCTGGGGATCCGGAGGACATTTACAAAACAGATGAGGTCATTTTGCGTGAATTCAGTTACAATGAAGGATTGTGCCGCTGGATCAAAATGGCCCGGGAAAAAATCACCTTCCAGGGGCTTCCGGCCCGCATCTGCTGGCTGGGCTATGGAGAACGGGCTCGCTTTGCCAAATTGATCAATGACATGGTAGCCAGTGGTGAACTGAAAGCCCCTATCGTCATCGGTCGCGATCATCTTGATTCAGGCTCAGTGGCATCTCCCAACCGGGAGACAGAAGCCATGAAGGACGGCAGTGATGCCATTGCCGACTGGCCCATCCTCAATGCCTTGATCAATGCCGTCGGGGGCGCCAGCTGGGTATCCGTTCACCATGGCGGAGGCGTAGGTATGGGATATTCCCTGCATGCCGGCATGGTCATTGTGGCTGATGGAACGCAGGAGGCCGAACAGCGTTTGCAGCGCGTTTTGACCACTGATCCTGGCATGGGTGTGGTCCGCCATGCGGATGCCGGGTATGAACTGGCCATTGAAACAGCCAAACAAAAAGGGATCAAAATGCCCATGTTGGACTAGGGGGATACACTTTATGGATGGTCAATTTTAGTGAAGGAGGCGGTGGGAGATGACCCGTCAGCACACCAAACAACCGAAACCGCTCTTGATTCGCCGGGCTGGACAGCTGGTCACCTTAAAGGGAAGCTCAGAGCGGCCGCTGATTAAGGGACAGATGCGGGAATTGGGGATTGTGGAGAACGGTTCGGTCTGGATTGAGGACGGTAAAATCATCATGGCTGATACGGATGAAGCGGTGCTGAACCGTTTTGGCGACCGCCTGTCTGAAGCAACTGTGATCGAGGCGAACGGCAGGCTGGTCACACCTGGGTTAGTGGACCCCCATACCCATTTGGTCTTTGTTGGCAGCCGGGAAGATGAGTTTGAAATGCGGCTGAATGGGGCGACATATATGGAAATTATGGCGGCGGGGGGCGGCATCCACCGCACCACCCGGGCCACCCAGGCTGCTGGCGAAGAAGAACTGTATAGAGAAAGTTACAAGCGTCTGGATCAATTCTTAAAACATGGCGTGACGACCATTGAAGCCAAAAGCGGCTATGGCTTGACTGTGGAACATGAACTGAAGCAATTGCGCGTGGCCAGTCAATTGAACAAGGATCATCCTGTGGATATTGTCTCCACGTTTATGGGGGCGCATGCTGTTCCGCTGGAATACAGGGACAACCCAGATGAGTTTGTGCGTATCGTTATTGAGGAGATGTTGCCTGCTGTGGCAGAAACAGGCCTGGCTGAATTTAATGATGTGTTCTGTGAAAAAGGGGTCTTTACCCCTGAACAGTCAGAACGCATTTTGGAGGCGGGCAAACGCTACGGACTGAAGCCCAAAATTCATGCCGATGAGATTGAGCCCTATCAAGGGGCTGAAGTGGCCGCCAGAGTGGGAGCCGTCTCTGCTGACCATCTCCTGCGGGTTTCTGATGAAGGCATCCGTCAGATGGCGGACAAAGGGGTTGTGGGTGTGCTCTTGCCTGGCACCGCATTTTTCCTGATGGCTGAGTTTGCCAATGCCCGCAAAATGATTGACGCTGGTGTGCCTGTGGCTTTGTCCACGGACCGCAACCCGGGCTCCAGCCCCACTGAATCGCTGCCCTTGATCATGAACCTGGGCTGTTTAAAAATGGGCATGACACCGGCGGAAGTTCTGGCCGCTGCCACGATCAATGCGGCCCACGCCATCAGCCGCGGGCATGAAATCGGCAGCCTGGAGCCGGGCAAACAGGCTGATGTTGTCATCTGGGATGCGCCCAACTATGCCTATCTGCAATACCATTTCGGAGTCAATCTGGTGGATACCGTCATTAAACGGGGCCAGGTGGTGGTGAAAGGAGGCCAACGGGTATGACCTATCCCTATCCCCAGCTTAATCCCCCACCGTTCCGCTGGATGGCACGAAATACCACTGAGCCTAAAGTGCATGAATGGATCCGCACCATCGATCCCGAGCAGGCAGCTGAGTATGACTGGAGCCAAGTGGACGTGACGATTGTGGGTATCCCCTTATCCCGTTCTTCCATCAGCGCTTCAGCGGCCAGTGAGAATCCGGAAGCCATGCGGCAGGCTTGGAAAAGTTTTGTGCCCTACTCCATTGATGAAGATGTGGATCTCACGCCCTTGCATGTGGTCGATGTGGGGGATGTGCGCCAGCATGTGACAGATATCCCTTACTGCCACCGGCAAATCAAAGAGGCGATGATCAGCATGCGCCGCACCCATCCCCATGCTTTGCCCATCATGCTGGGAGGCGATCATTCCGTCACCGCCATGTTGGTCAAGGGCTGGAAGGAGGCCCATCCCGAGCAGCGTATCGGGTTGTTGCAGTTTGACACCCACTTTGATTTGCGTTCGGTAGTAGAACTGGGCCCAGCGAACGGAACCCCTGTCCGCCAGCTGATTGAGAGCGGAACCGTCAGGGGGGAAGATGTATGGAACATTGGCCTGCATGGCTACTTTAATGCCCTGTCCTTAAAAAAATATGCCGATGAACATGGTGTAAACTATGTCACCTTAAAAAAAGCGAGACAGCAAGGCCTGCAGGCCACTTTGCAGGAAGCACTGGCTGATCTGGAGCGTAAGGTGGATGTGATCTACCTGACCGTGGATATGGATGTGCTGGATATGGCCGATGCGCCCGGCGCTCCGGCTGCCACCCCGGGGGGCATGCGCACGGATGAGCTGTTTGAACTGGTGCTTCAGGCCGGACAGCATGATAAAGTACAGGCGATGGATATCGTTTGCCTGGATCCCCACAAGGATGTGCGCCAGGTGACGGTGAAAGCCGGGGTGTATGTTATGTTGACGTTTTTAACAGGATTTATGCTGAGGAAACAACACAACAGGATATGACAAAAATAACATAGCATCCATTTTAAGCCACATGAACCGAACAGAGCCATTTGCTCTGTTCAGCAACAAAAATGTCTGAAAAATACCAAAACTCATAACAGGAGGTTGAAACGAAGATGGCGATGAATGAAATGAATGTAGGCCAGGAGCATAAGCCCCTTCAGCCTGCTCAACAAACGGCACGGCTCAAGTTCTGGATCACTTTTTTGCTGGGCATGTTTTTCTTCCTGATCCCTTTGAAAGTGTCCGGCAATTGGACCATTGCCTTTGATGTGGTGGTCAGCTGGATACGTACCAACGCACCGGGGTTAGTCGCCCTGTATTGTCTGCTCATCATCTGTATTTCGGCGCTGTTAAGTGTGTTGGCTGTTTTACAGCAACAGCAAAAAATCCGTTTAAGCATGGATTTATCGTATTTTGCCACCAAACCTGCATTTTTGGGCTTTCGTGTGCTGGGGGCCGTGTTTGCTGCTCTGATCTATTTCACCATTGGACCTGACTGGTTCTTGTCTCCGGGGGCGGGAGGACTGATGTTTAACACTTTGGTTGCTTCTGTTGCCATGATTGTGCCCATTGGAGCGATATTTATCACTTTGTTTGTTGCGTTTGGCGGATTGGAGTTTATCGGTACTCTGGCCCGTCCGCTGATGCGGCCGCTGTTTAAAGTGCCGGGACGTTCAGCGTTGGATGCCGTTGCATCTTTTGTGGGCAGCTACTCCGTGGGCATCTATGTAACTAATAAAATGTATCTGCAGGGACGTTATTCGGCCAGGGAAGCGACCATTATCGCCACTTGCTTTTCAACGGTCAGCATCGGCTTTTTTGCTGTAGTGGCCAACACGCTAGAGTTATTGGGTCATTTTCCACTGATCTTTTTCTCGACTTTGTTGGTCAGTGCCATTTTAGCTTTTATTCTGGTGCGCATTCCGCCTCTATCGCGCCTTCCAGATGAATATGTGGGAGAACCAAAGCCGGAAGAGGAGCGTACTGAACAGTCTATTCTTAAACAAGCGGTAGAAGCCGGAGTGAAGCAGGCGGCCCAATCAAGCGCCGTGCATAAAGAATTGGCACAGGGATTTGTGGATGGCTTGAAATTGTCTATGGTCATTCTTCCTTCTATTTTGTCTATTGGCTTACTGGCCATTTTGCTGGCCAATCATACCCCCTTGTTTACTTGGCTGGGAAAGCCCATGGAACCGCTTCTGGCCCTGTTGGGCTTGCCTGATGTGCATATTTTGGCTCCGGCCACGTTAATCGGCATCACGGAAATGTTCTTGCCAGCTTTGCTTGTCACAGAAGCGGCTGTAGCCGGCAAGTTTTTTATCGCTGTTTTGTCGCTCAGTCAGATTTTGTTCTTCTCAGCTGTTATCCCTTTGTTGCTAGAGGTGGATATTCCAATTAAATTGCGTCATATATTGGTTTTGTTTGTGCTGAGAACCTTGATTGCTATGCCGATTATTGCCGCCATTACCCACCTGTTCTTTTAAAATATTCACGCGCGGCTGTCTCATCTGGATGAGGCAGCCCTTTTTGTAAGCTGACATGGGTGCACTCCAAGTAAATTAGAAATTAGAATGTCCAGTCTTTTGTTCGCGTTTTAAAATCGCTTGAATTCGTCAGCATTCGTCCCCATTGGCGTCTTGATTTCGTGTAAACTGATATAATAAAAATAAAGAGGTGATTTAAGATGGCAGTCGATCCATCCACATTCAATGTTTCTTTACCGAAAGAATTAAAAGATTTTATTGAATACACGGATGCTGGAGAAGACCTTGAGGAAAAGGTGAAAATTTCGCTAGTCATTGGGTTGTGGGCCAGTAAAAAAATAACCTTGGCTCGTGCAGCTCAGTTAGCAGGAAAAACATTAAGTGATTTTATTGACATCCTCCGCGCCAATGATTTGCACTGGATGAACTATTCGGAAACTGAATGGCGAGAAGATGAGCGAGTCATTCGAGAACTAACCAAGGACGATGAGGAACGGGCATGAAACAAATAGTGGCAAACGCAACACCTATCATCGCATTATCCATGATTGGCAAACTAGATTTGCTTGGTGAGTTGTTTGATGAAATCATCGTCCCCCAAGCGGTTTATGATGAAATCATGGCCGGAAAGGGGCACCGTGCCTATGGAAAAGCGGAACTTAAATACGCTATAGATCATTGCAACATAAAGATTTATCAAGTGAAAAACCAAACTATGGTGCAGGAAATGTTTGGCCGACTTCATAAAGGTGAACTTGAAACAATTGTGAGTGCAAAAGAGTTGAAAATACCCTATGTACTGATTGATGAGCCTGATGCGAGAAAATTAGCTAACACCTTGCTTCTGAAACCGATAGGGACCGTTGGATTTCTGTCTCTTGCCAAGCAAAAAGGTAAAATGCAAGTATTAAAACCTTGCCTTGATGAATTAATAGCTAAGGGCTTTAGACTTTCAAAGCCATTATATAAAAAGGTACTGAATAGTGTTGGAGAATCTGTATATGGTCAATAGTTTAGCTCTCATTTGCTGATGCCATGTTGGTTGGCTGGAAGAAAGCCTGTAAGATGTAAAACTATCCAGGGCTGTTTCACCCGCTTGAGGCAGCCCTGTTTTTCTAGTTATCTTTTGTTCTGGTAAAGGTTCCAGACGAATGCCTGTGGAAAAAACTACATCATTGTATATAAAAAATACCCGGCGTACACCCGAGCAACTTATCAATCCCCCTTTAAAAATTTCCAATGCTATCACAGTTTCATCCCCATAAATATCCCCGTAGATGATTTTGGCCAAACGTTCTTCTTCCCATGAAGTTTTCATTTCTTCGTCCATATCCCATTCTTCATTGATGTGCTGTTCAATCTGTTGCGCCTCAGATAAGCCTGGGCTACAGCCCGCTTCGAGACCAAATAGGAGTATTACTTTACAAGTTAATAATTTCGTCATGCTAACCCACCCACCTCTTTTAGAGGGGTGACTTAACCAACCACAGGTTCTGGCTGCGTATCCAGGCACATTTATGTTAGCATATTTATTAAAATTTTGTTAGTGATAGTTGCAGGGATTTGAGTACCAGATTCGTCTGTATAAACAGAAACCCATACTAGAAATGTTCAGGTGCATCTTGCTGAGCACTAAGCAGAACGGGCAGTGATGCATTGACAGGGTGGCCGAAAGCGTTTACGATTAAGATAGAAATGTTTGATGAGAGGTAAGGAAGCGAGCCAATGAAAGAGGAGTCGCATGAGCTTAAACGCAGGTAGAAGAATCGGTAAATATGCCCTGCAGCTTGTTTTACTGGAGGGCGATGAACAGTCCCTCTTGATTGACCGTATTGAGCAATTAGGATTTAAGTGCTGTTACGGTCATGTCGGGGCGATGGATACGCAAAAAATTGTGGCTGCTATCGAAACAACGAGTAAAAAACATGGACTGATTCAAACCGGGCTATACCGTGAATCCCATGCCTTATATCACGCCATTATGGAAGCCCTGTATGGGGTGACCCGGGGGCAGGTGCAGCTGGGAGCGGTGCTGCGCACTGTAGGTTTAAGTTTTTCAGTCGTGCGCGGCCGGCCCTATGTCACTCAAGCAGAAGGCGACTGGATCGCCGTCGCTTTGTATGGAACCATCGGGGCCCCGGTCAAGGGCCTGGAGCATGAAACGGTTGGTTTGGGAATCAATCATATTTAAGTTTAAGGATGTCATTTGAGCTTACATTGATCAGTACAGTGCATCTGGATGCTGACCCTTCTGGATTCCGACACTTAAGAGAAAATTGAATCTGTGACAGCCCAGAGCGAGCAGTTGTCAGGGGGCTATATCGGACAGATCTGTCTGTGCAGATGTGTCCGGTGTAGCCTCCTTTTGTTTTTTAACAGATACCAAGTTTAACAAAAGGAGGAGACGGGCATGATCGTTCTTGATGGTCATTCTTTAACGCTGGAACAAGTGGCTAAGGTGGTTGATGAAGGAGAAATGGTCACCGCCTCACCTGCCAGTATTGAACGGGTCAAAGCCAGCCAGCGGGAAGTGGAAAAGATTGTGGAGGAAGAGCAGGTGGTGTATGGCATCACGACCGGCTTTGGCAAGCTGAGCGATGTCTATATTCAGAAAGAGGATGTGGAAACACTGCAATACAACCTTATTCGCAGCCATGCCTGCGGGGTGGGGGAACCATTCCCGGAACAGGTGAGCCGTGCCATGTTGTTACTCAGAGCCAACGCTTTGCTCAAAGGCCATTCCGGGGTGCGGCCTGAAGTGATTGAGCAACTGCTCACATTGTTAAACCGTCACATCCATCCCGTGATTCCGCAGCAGGGATCATTGGGAGCCAGCGGCGATCTGGCACCCCTTTCCCATCTTGCCCTGGTGTTAATCGGTGAAGGAAAGGTGTTTTACAAAGGAAAGATCGCAGCGACCCGGGACGTGTTCCAGGAAGAAGGGATTGATCCGCTGCGCTTATCAGCCAAAGAAGGATTGGCTTTAATCAATGGCACCCAGGCCATGACAGCGCTGGGGGTGATGGCTTATTTGGAAGCGGAGAAATTGGCTTATCAGGTGGAAGCCATTGCTGCGCTAACCTTTGAGGCCTTGCGCGGGGTCGTTGATGCCTTTGAACCGGAGATTCATGAAGCGAGGGGTTATCCGGAACAGATTGAAGTGGCCAGGCGCATGCGCATGTTTTTACAAGGGAGCAAGCTTGTGACCAGACAAGGACAATTGCGTGTACAGGATGCTTATACGCTGCGTTGTATTCCTCAGGTTCATGGGGCCACCTGGCAAACGTTAAATTATGTTAAAGATAAGCTGCAGATTGAGATTAATGCCGCTACAGACAATCCCCTTATTTTTAAGGATGGAAAAGTCCTGTCTGGCGGCAACTTCCATGGACAGCCCATTGCCTTGGCCATGGATTATTTGGGGATTGCCATGGCTGAGTTGGCCAACATCTCCGAACGGCGCATTGAACGGCTGGTTAATCCCCAGTTAAGCGGTTTGCCGCCCTTCTTAAGTCCGCAACCTGGTCTGCAATCAGGAGCGATGATCCTGCAGTACACTGCAGCTTCGCTTGTCTCTGAAAACAAAACCCTGGCTCATCCCGCCAGTGTAGACTCTATTCCCTCCTCAGCCAATCAGGAGGACCATGTCAGCATGGGCACCACAGCTGCCAGACACGCCTATGCGATCATCACCAACGTCAGAAGGGTGCTGGCGATCGAGCTGATCTGTGCCCTGCAGGCGGTAGAATTTAACAATCCTGATGCATTGGCTCCCCGCACCTATGCCATTTACAAGGCAGGAAGAGAGATTGTGCCGCCCATCAGGCAAGACCGGGTGCTGTCCGAAGATATCGAACGGCTGAATTTGTGGTTAAAAAAAGGAACGTGGACACATTTGCTGGGCGAAAGTAACGTGTCTGTTTGCTGATTATTCGTCAATGTAGTGAGGGGGGACCATCCAGCAAAATGGTCTCCTCTTGTGTTCTGGCAGTGGGATTGTCAAGGTTTTAATGTTATTGACGGAATAAACATATAATTTATAAAATTAATACATAATAGGTGAAGGAGGCATAACCATGTCCCTGGTTGAAGAGGTGTTAAGGGAGCAGCAGGGAAAGGCAGGGCCTTTTTCAGATAAGGATATAGGGACGACCATGCTGGCCCCTGGCTACCGGGTCGATTTGCGCAACCCACAGGGCCGGGAGCTGGACAAATTTATCAAGGCCAACCAGGTCTCAGACTGGTCAATTCTGACGTGGAGAGAGGTTGGTAAGCCGTATCAGGTGAACATGATGTCCCGCGACCGCAAAGCATGGGAAAAAGAACATCAGCAAGAGATGCCCCTTAAAACTTCGTGGGCATATTTTAACCGTCATTTCCACCAGTGGTTTGTCAAAGATGTGCCGGAAGAATTACAAAAAACCAGGCAAGAGGTTAAAACTTATCTGAGCCGCTTTAAGGTCAAGCAGGTGGTTCAGGCACTGGGGGACGTGATGCGCCTGTCGTTGTGGAACTATGTGCACCGGGTGGAGGATGCCATCTGGGACCCCCGGGGCAAACGGGCACTTTTTGAAGGATTGGATGTGCAAAAGCCAAGGATTTTGTTTTTGGGAGCGGCAGAAGGATACGAAGCCATGCAGCTGTATGCCATGTACCCTGGCGGTGAAGTGGTGCTCGTTGACTATGATGAATTTTGTAAAACGGACCGCTTCGGCCAATTTCCGGAAACCTATCCTTTTTTGGGGACCAACCCGGCCACGGGAAGTCCCAAGGTATGGTACAAACACGAGATGAATATTGAGTATCTTGTGGAGGATATTCGCAACCTTCCCTTTGGCAAGGAGTTTGATATTGTGATCAGCGTGGGCCTCTTGGAACATTTTCCGGACGAGTATAAGCCAATGGTGCTGGAGTGGCATCGTCAATTTTTAAAACCGGGCGGCTATGCGCTTATGACCACGCCCCGTGACCAGGTGCGTTCCAGACTGTTTTACATGATTATGGCCGATGTGATGAATCATACCTACCGGGAGTTGATGACCATTCGACAGATGGGGCTGTATGTGTATGAAGGAGGCTTTAACATTTTGCGCCACGGCTTTATTAAAGCCCATAACGGCATTGTAGCCCAACCGCGCTGAGAAGGATACTGGCAGCTGTCCAACATTGTGCCTGTTAAGGGGATCGATGGATTCGATCCTCTTTAATATTTGCTCAAATCAAAGGAATGGCTGGTGGCTGGTTGCTTTTTCTGGTGTACAAAACGGGGGTGATCTAGTAAACTATAAAAATGTGTGCCCTTTATTTTAGCTCGATAAAGTGCTAAAGAAGCAGAGAATTAAAGGGGGAAGC
The DNA here is from genome assembly GCF_030814135.1 of Caldalkalibacillus uzonensis. Taxonomy (NCBI): domain Bacteria; kingdom Bacillati; phylum Bacillota; class Bacilli; order Caryophanales; family Bacillaceae; genus Caldalkalibacillus; species Caldalkalibacillus uzonensis. The sequence continues at coordinate 145,918 of NZ_JAUSUQ010000010.1, forward strand.
TTTTTTGCTTAATGGTGTGGTGATCTCTATCCTTGTCCTCATCGTATTAAGTTTATTACGGATCAACGTCATCCTGGCCTTATTAGCTGCAGCCATCACGGCTGGCTTGGTAAGTGGACTTTCCCTGCAAGAGACGGTTGAAACATTAGTCTCAGGGATGGGCGGACAAGCCAATACGGCCTTGAGTTACATTCTGCTAGGGATGTTTGCCGCAGCGGTCAGTATGACGGGTATCACTGAGTTGCTCGTACGGCGGTTGCTGCAATTCTTAAAAGGAAAAAAGGGAATGTTGCTGCTCACCATCGCCGCTGTGGCCAGTTTATCCCAGAATGTGGTCCCTGTGCATATTGCCTTTATTCCCATTTTGATTCCTCCCTTGTTGCATCTGTTTGACCAACTAAAAATAGACCGGCGGGGTGTGGCTTCAGCCTTGACCTTTGGCTTAAAAGCTCCTTACATCATGGTTCCGGCAGGCTATGGCCTAATTTTCCACGGGATTATTGCCGATGAAATGACCCGTAACGGGATGGCTGTTGCTGTTGGTGACATTCCTTTAGCCATGTTGATTCCGGGGTTAGGGATGGTGGTGGGCCTGTTGGTCGCGATTTTCTTCACTTACCGTCGTGAGCGGGGTTATGCCTCGGACAGCACGAATGCTTGGCCAGGTACGCCGGAGCAAGAAGAGGTGCACTTTTCATTCCGGCATGGACTGACCATTACGGCCATCATTGCTGCTTTTGGGGTTCAAATTGTGACCCAGTCCCTTGTGCTTGGGGCTCTTACCGGACTCACCATCATGTTTGTGGCCGGCGTAGTGCGTTTACAAGATGGGGATGAACTGGCCAACCAAGGCATTCGCATGATGGGGATGATTGCTTTTGTCATGCTCATTTCCTCCGGATATGCAACTATTTTAAAAGAGACTGGCGCGGTGGACGGTCTTGTGGCCGCCACAGCGGAGGTGATGGGTACCAATCCATTGTTGATTGCCATTGTGTTCTTAGCCGTCGGCCTGTTGGTCACCATGGGGATCGGAACATCTTTTGGCACAGTGCCTATTCTGGCTGCCTTGTATGTGCCCCTTTGTACAGCAGCGGGCTTTTCACCCCTGGCCACGGCAGCGTTGATCGGAACGGCTGCAGCAATCGGTGACGCAGGTTCCCCGGTATCTGACAGTACTTTGGGGCCTACGGCCGGACTCAATGCAGACGGCAGGCATGATCATATTTGGGACACTTGTGTGCCCACTTTCATCCATTACAACATTCCCCTGTTTATTTTCGGGGTGATTGCTGCTCTGGTGCTGTAAATCTCTTATTGAGGTTGGCTCTCAACCTTCATCTCGTTTGCTATCCTTAGCATCAATTCCTTCAGATTATACGCAGCTGTCCCTACCCCAAAAATGACAATGCAAACGTGGCACAAAAGAACTGCCAATTCGTTTGGCAGGATCTTTTTATGAGTTGACACGGAGTTTCAAAACATCATATCTTAGTTATGATAGTACAAATTTAGGACATAAGTTATAATTTGAGCGGCGAGAGGTGGTAATTTGTGAGTAAAGAAAAAGAAGATTCAGTAATAAATTTTTTAAATAGCAGCGTAACTAATGCTATAAGTATAACCAAAGTTAGAAGAAGCCTTCGAATGAAAACAATGATAGCTATTATCATTAGCTTACTTATCAGTTCTCCAATCTCATCGTACATAAATTCTTATGTCATACGATTGATTGATGGAAATTATGGAGTATATGTTAATACAGCCGTAACACTTATTGTCACAACAATTATAATAACGGTGTTTATCCAATTGATTGTTATTAAGCCTTTAAATAAACTTGTTGAAGCAACAAGAAAGGCGGCAGAAGGTGATTTAACTTCCATTGTTGATTACAAATCTGGTGATGAAATTGGCCAATTATCGGATGCTTTTAATACCATGATTGAAAATTTAAGAGGACTCGTCCACAAGACGAATGAAACTGTTTTACAAGTTGCTTCATATTCCGCTGAGCTTAAATCTAGTGCTGAGCAAAACAGTAAAGCCATTGAACAAATATCGGTAGCCGTACAAGAAGTGGTATCCGGTGCTGAAAATCAAGAGCAAAGTGCTCACGAATTAACTCAATCGGCACAAGAAATATCAAAGGATATGGAGCGTTCCTCGAAATCGATTCAGTCAGTTGCGGATGCTTCAAACACAGCAAGCCAAAAAGCAGACAAGGGCATTAAAATTGTTACGGATACAATTGAACAGATGAATCTTGTTCAAGACTCTGTTAAGGACACTTCAAGATTGATAAATGCTCTCGGTGATAAATCTAATGAGATTGGCAAAATTGTGGATATTATTACTGAAATAGCAAATCAAACTAACTTGCTGGCATTAAACGCTGCAATAGAAGCAGCTCGTGCAGGTGAGCATGGTAAAGGTTTTGCCGTAGTTGCTGATGAGGTCAGAAAATTAGCCGAACAATCAGGTATTGCTGCCAGCAATATACAAGAGCTGATTAAAGAAATACAATCTGAGACGAAAAAATCTGTTGAGTCGATGAACGCTGGCAAAGATACAGTTGAAAAAGGGATTGTTATGGTAAATGAAACAGGTAAATTCTTTAAAGATATTGTTAAGGATATACAAGAAATATCAGCACAAACTCAAGAAGTTTCTGTAATTGTGGACCAGGTAAACCAAAGTTCCCAAAGTATGGCTAAATTGATTGAAAATATAGCAGCGATTACTCAACAAACTTCTGGAAATACCCAGAATGTAGCTGCTTCAATTGAAGAACAAACAGCGTCTATGGAGGAAATAGCCTCATCATCAGCGAAGCTGAATAAATTGGCTCAAGATTTGCAAGAAGATATAAACAAATTTAATATCAAGTAATTTAAAGGAAAGTGAGACCAGTTTTAACCAGAAGGGCTCTTTAACCGTTATTCCCTATTGTTTGTTACTTCAAAAGGATCAGTAAAGTCACGCGTGACTTGCGCGTGACTTTTATTTTAATCAGCATTTTCTGTTTGGCCATGTAAGGCTTTTAAGGCCAGTTTGACAGCCCCGTATGCAGCATTAACTTTGAGTTTTTGCACGCGGGCCAAGGGATGGTTCTCCTTTACATAACGGAAGAACTTTTCATAGATAAAGGGGATGTTCAGCAGTATGCTTCCATTGACCACCACGGAGAAGGGACGGTCATGAACGTGTAATTGTTTTAGCAGGGCATCGGCCAAAAGGAACAGTTCCCAGGCAGCCTCTTCCAGGATTTCTTTCGCTATGTCATCCTCCGCTTGATAGCACTGGTGAACCAATCGGGCGATACTGGCCACTTCTTTTTTGTCGGCCGTATGACAGGCATACCGGATAAAATCCTCTGCCGTCTGCAAGTTTTTCTCTTCCCTAATAAGAGACAGCAGTTTGGTCGGTTTTCCCCGGCCGTCCATGCTGCGGACAGCCGCTTTTAGCGCTTTGACACCCAGATCATATCCGCTGCCTTCATCCCCGATGATATGCCCCCATCCTCCACAGCGCGCTTTCCGTCCCTCCTTTGTTTTGCCAAATCCTATGGATCCGGTGCCGGAGATGACGATGATCCCTTCGCCATCCTCAGTTCCTGCTTCCAGTGCTGTTTCAGCATCATGGGTTAACAGGATGGTGCCTTGGAAACCCAAAGACCGGATCATTTCCGTCATCATTTGCCGGTCCCATGGACGGTCAAGTCCTGCACTGCCCAGACACAGGGCGGCGCAATGGTTCAGTTTTAGTCCTGTTTTGTACATGGCCAGGTCGAATAGCTGTTTTAGTTCTTCCATCACGAAGTCAGGACTGTACGCATAAATATTGGTGGGTCCCCCTTGTTCAGTCAAAAGGACTTTACCCTTCAAGTCAGCTATGACTGAAGTGCTTTTTGTTCCTCCTCCGTCAATGCCTAACACAAATGACATGATTGTACCCCCTCCGGTCATGGATCATTCATTTACACTATCTAAAAGTAACATCAGTTCATATCTATAACAAAAATTAAACTTTTATAAAATGATTGGAATATAATTTCCTATAAAATATAATATATTTAAAATTTAGTTTCAACAGAAAGGGGGTTCATTTTTCTGTCTCTTATATGAAGGATGGCTGGTTCGACTTGGTATGATGGTAGTATTTACTGAATTCATTTAAAATTATGGAGGAACTGGGGGTTAATACTTATGCCTAGACAGGTACGCATATTTTGGGTTTGGGCACTTGTGTTTGCTTTCTTGCTTGTCGGTTGTTCCGGTGAAACGGACTCAGGTTCCGGAGAGGATCAAAATGGACAGGAGCAGGAAACTACGGCGGGAGAGACGGTCAAATTGACTATCACCAGCTGGCGGACAGAGGATACGGAAGCATACAATCGGATCATTGAGGAGTTTAACAAAGAATATCCCCACATTGAAGTGGAGTTTCGCCCTCAAAAAAACACGGAGTATAATACGCTGTTAAACACTGCTCTGCAAAGTGGCAGTGCAGCTGATATTATTCAGTTGCGGCCTTATCAGGCTGGGATGCAATTGGCTGATGCAGGTTATCTGGAGCCTTTAGATTCCATCATTGCTCTACAAGACTTTCCGCCAGAGATTCTGGAAGCGGCAACAGCCAGTGATGGCAAGATTTACGGTGTGCCTCTATCCATTAACTCGGCTCAAATTTATTACAATACACGCCTTTTTGACGAGTACGGCTTAGAGGAACCTAAAACTTGGGATGAGTTGCTCGATGTGGCTGAGACTTTGCAGCAAAAAGGCATTATTCCTTTTGCCATCGGCTCCATGGAAGGATGGATTTTGTCTCTCACCCATGCTGTGTTAGGACCTGCCTTTTACGCGGGCAATGATTTTGTGGAAGACATTTTAAGTGGAGATAAAGATTTTACGAGTGAAGAATTCGTTGCTTCCATTGAAGCCATGAAAGAGTTGGCCAAATATTTTCCCGACAATTATGTAGGTTTAAGTGGTGATGATATGCGCACCCTATTTGTCACCGAGCAGGCGGGCATGTATGTGATGGGCAGTTTTGAGTTGGAAGTGATTACCCAGTTAAATCCTGACCTGGAATTTGATTTCTTCCCGACACCGCCTGCATCCGGAGGTGAAGCGACCATTACGACCTGGGTGGATGGTTCCTATGGCGTCAATGCCGATTCTCCCCATAAGCAAGAAGCTTTGACATTTATCGAGTTTATGACCAGTGAGCAGTTCGGGACACTATTTGCCAATGAATTGAAACGGATCAGCGCCGTGCCTAACGTTCAAACCGATGATCCCATGGTGCAGAAAATGGCTGATCTTGCTGCTGAAAATTCCACTCCGTATATGATCCTGGTCTATTTCAATGAGGGAAATCCGACAACAAAACAGGAGTTGGAGGCCGCATTACAAGGGATGTACCTGGATGAATTAACGCCGGAGGAAGTGGCAGACAAGGTACAGCAAAGTGTGAATACATGGTTTGAGCCGAACAAGGAATAAGGGTGACTTGCATGAAAATGGAAGCTGATATCAAACAGAAAACAGATATTGTAGGGAAATTCAGGGGAAATTGGAAAAGGTGGTTAATCCACCTTTTTCCAATCCCCGCATTGTTAGTGTACGTCAGCTTTGTTGTCATTCCTATTTGTTCTGCTTTTGCCTACAGTTTGTTTGAGTGGCGGGGTATTCAGCGCGGTCAATTTGTCGGTTTGGACAATTTCGTGCGTTTGTTTACGGTTGAACCGTTTAACTGGATGTTTTGGAATGCCTTTAAAAACAATGTTACCTACTTTGTGATTGAAATGATCGCCCAGAATGGCATTGCCTTTATATTGGCATACATTTTGTATACCAAAATAAAAGGGGCCGAATTTTTCAAAGCGGCGTTTTTTCTCCCTCGAATTCTCTCAGTTATCATTGTTGGCTTTCTATGGAAACTCATCTTGAATCCCAATTTTGGTGCCTTAAACGTATTGCTGTCCAAGGTTGGATTGGGGGATTGGGCCAGACCCTGGCTGGGGGATCCTCACACCGCCCTTATTGCCATTATTCTCGTTAACAGTTGGTTTGGCCTGGGATTTGCCGTGTTGATTTTCCTGGCTGGCTTACAATCCATTCCCCGCGATGTGATTGAGGCCGCCCGTCTGGACGGCGCCAGAGGACCACGGCTAATCTTTTTCATTATTCTGCCGCTGATTGTCCCCTCTATCACGATTGTGACAGTGTATACCTTTATCCATGCCTTCGAAGCGTTTGAGTTAATTTATGCCATGCAAGGTTCTCAAGGTGAGCCTTATTATTCCACCGATACCTTGGCCGTCTATTTTTACCGCTTGGCTTTTGGGGGGTCAGCGGGTGATTCGGTGGCCATTGGGTTAGGGTCGGCACTGGCAGTGGTGCTCTTTTTGATCATTGCCAGTATTTCAGCGTTATTCCTTTATTTGGTCCGTAAAAAGACGGTCACCTACTGATTTAGCAAGGGACCAAGAACCGAAAGGAGGGATGTCAACGTGACAGGCAGTCATTACTCCCGGCCGTTTCAATATTTGATCGTCTTTATTTTTACCCTTATCTGTTTATATCCGATTGTGTTAATGATTATGTCTTCGTTTAAGAAGAATATGGAGATTTTTCAAAACCCGTTTGCCTTGCCCCGTTCCTTTAATCTTGAGCCGTATATGAAACTGTTGGAGCAACTGCCCTTTTTCACGTATTTACTGAACAGTTTAATTGTTAGTACTGTCTCTGTCCTATTAATTCTGTTTTGCGGCGGTTTAGCTTCTTTTTACCTGGCCCGCTTTAAGTTCAGTTGGACCGGAATCCTGTTCTTCTTCTTCCTTTTGGGATTAATGATCCCTATTAAATTGGGGATTGTACCCCTGTTTATGTTGATGCGTAACCTGGGCCTGACCAATTCCTTGTGGTCACTCATTTTTATGTATACAGCAACAGGTATTCCTATCTCTATCTTAATCTTAACTGAGTTTTTCAAAACGCTGCCCAAAGGATTGGAAGAGGCCGCCCGTATTGACGGTTGCTCGGATTGGAAAATTTTCTGGGTTATAGTTCTGCCCTTGATGAGACCGGCCTTGGCTACTGTGGCTATTATTAACTTTATCCAGGCCTGGAACGATTTCTTTTTCCCTTTGATTTTTATTCAGGAAGAAGCCAAAAAGACCATTCCCGTCGGCATGCTCAGTTTGTTTGGAGAATACGCCACGGACTGGAGCATGTTGTTTGCTGGCCTGACGTTATCTTCTTTGCCCATGATTATAGTTTTCCTGCTGGCTTCCAAGCAGTTTATGGAGGGCTTAACGTCAGGGGCGGTGAAATAAAGGGTGAAGACTGGCCGGTGCTTGACTTAAACAGTAAAATCAAAACAGAATGGTTGGTGTGAGAATGGATATGGATTTGTCAACTTTAACCACTGAGCAGCGCAATAAGCACAGCATGCAACTGGATCAGATGACAACGGCGCAAATTTTACAAGTCATCAACAGGGAAGATCAATCCGTAGCCCAAGCGGTGGGAAAGGTTCTAAACAAGATAGAAACAGCGGTTGAGCTGGTGATTGAAGGACTGAAAGCTGGCAAGAAGCTGATCTATGTGGGAGCCGGAACAAGTGGCCGTCTAGGTATTCTTGATGCAGCTGAATGTCCCCCTACTTTCAGTATCTCTCCGGATCAGGTGCAAGCCTTGATTGCCGGAGGGCAGGAGGCGATGGTCAAGGCTGTTGAAGGAGCGGAGGATGATGTTCGGCAAGGGGCTGAAGATGTGGAAGAGTGCCCAGTCAACCCTGGTGATGTGGTCATTGGTTTATCCGCCAGCGGGAGAACACCTTATGTGCTTGGCGCCTTGAATGCCGCCAAGCTGCGGGGAGCGCAAACAGTAGCCATCTCTTGTAACAGGGATGCAGAATTAAGCCGAATCGCTCACCATGCCATTGAAGTGGTGGTGGGGCCCGAAGTGTTGGCCGGCTCGACACGGATGAAAGCCGCGACAGCTCAAAAGATGATTCTCAATATGATTTCAACGACGGCCATGATTAAGCTGGGTAAAGTATATGAAAACCTGATGGTGGATTTGAAAGTGAGTAACGTCAAGCTGAGAGAGCGAGCCCGGCGTATACTCATGGCCACGACAGGGATAACATATGAGGAGACCGTTGCTATTTTGGAAGCAACCGGTGGAGAGGTGAAACCGGCCATTGTAATGGTTGAGACCGGGGCCACGCTGGATGAAGCCAAGAGAGCCCTGCAGGCGTCCGGAGGATTTGTACGCCGGGCCATACAACTGGTTCAAGAGGAAGGAAGTGAGTGTTATGACAGCAAAAACTAAGTCCCTTTCTCCAACGTCAGGCGGACTGGTGATGTTGAAGGAAATGCTGCCCCATCTCCCACCATCGGAACAGAAAATTGCTCGCTATATCCTTGATCATCCCCGGGAAGCGGTGGGCTTCACAGCTGCTGAATTGGGAGAAAGGAGTCAGACCAGTGGGGCAGCAGTGATCCGTCTATGTAAGTCTCTGGGCTTCAAAGGATTGCAAGAATTGAAACTGCGGGTGGCAGGAGATTTGCGCACAGAAGAGGTGGAGGGATACCGGGATATTCAACCTGGGGAATCACAGCAAAATGTGATTGAAAAGATGACCAGCAACAGTATTCAAACCTTAAAGGAGACAGCCCAGATTTTAAGTCCGGATGAACTGGAGCGGGCCACCGAAGCAGTTCTTGCGGCACGACGGATCCATTTTTTCGGGGTGGGTGCCTCTGCCATTATCGCTCAGGATGCCCAACAGAAATTTTTACGTATCAATAAGCAGGCGACGGCCTTTCCCGATCTCCATATGGCGGCCACATTAACGGCCAACGCCAGCGAACAAGATGTGGTGATGGGGATCTCATTTTCAGGTCAAACCAAAGAGGTGCTTAAAATTTTACAACTGGCCAACAAAAAAGGAGCTGCTACCATTAGTTTGACACGGTACGGGGCGTCTCCCATTGCTGATGAAGCGGATATTAGGTTGTTCACCTCCACTTCAAAGGAAGCTACCTTCCGCAGCGGTGCGACGTCATCCCGCCTGGCCCAATTACATGTGATCGATATTCTGTTTATGTGTGTGGCTGCCAGGCAGTATGATCAGGCGATTACCCATTTGGACCAAACCAGAGAAGCGATCGCTTTTATTCAAGGTCGGTTCAATCCAAAATCATAATATGTTCATTGGACTAGAAAGTGATCAGGCTCAGGGCTGGTTCCCCGTGAGCCTTCTAGTTATTTTACCCATCGGCTTCTGCATTCCACAAATCCATAACGTATATTTGAAAAGTTCAAAATTAATATTGAATTATCATTTTTAAATATATATAATTTATATAAAATATTATTTCAGAATGGTTGGGATATGATGGAGTTTAATTTAAGCAATTTAACTACCGAGCAGCGTAATAAACATTCTCTGCAGATTGACAAGATGACCACATATGAAATCTTAACAATCATGAATAGCGAGGATTCATCTATAGCTCCAGCAGTCAGGCGAGTGCTGCCTCAAATTGAAAGGGCAGTTGAGCTTACATATGAGGCCCTCAACAGAGGAGGAAGACTATTCTACATCGGTGCTGGTACCAGCGGACGTCTCGGTGTGTTGGATGCGGCGGAGTGTCCCCCGACGTTCAGTGTGGACGAGCAACTCGTTCAGGCCGTTATTGCAGGTGGGCCCACTGCTATGTATAAGGCGGTAGAAGGGGCGGAGGATGACGGTGAAGAAGCAGTTAATGCCCTGCTGGAAAGGGGATTATCAGCTCAAGATGTTGTTATCGGCATTACGGCCAGTGGAAGGACTCCTTTTGTGATTGAAGGTTTGAAATACACAAGACAAAGGAAAGCCTGTACCATTGCATTAACTTGCAATAAACAGGCACTGGTAAGTCAGTATGCAGATCACACCATTGAGGTGGTGGTCGGTCCTGAAGTGTTAGCAGGATCGACGCGTCTCAAAGCTGCCACTGCACAGAAGATGGTCCTGAACATGATTAGTACTGCCGCGATGATTAAACTGGGCAAAGTTTATGAGAATCTCATGGTTGATTTACATGCCAGTAACCGGAAATTACGCGAGCGTGCCCGGCGAATCCTGATGGCTATTACCGGGGTGACTTACGAGGAAGCAGTGTTGGTGCTTGAACAGACCCAACAAGAAGTAAAGCCGGCTATCGTCATGATCAAAACGGGTTGTACTTACCAACAGGCAGTAGAATCCCTTCAACAAAGTAAGGGGTTTGTGCGGGAAGCAATTACCCGTTTGTTACATTTTTAAACCGTTGAAACAAGGAAAGGTGGTGATAAATTGCAAATAATTTATTCTAAAAATTTAAACTATTAATGCTAAAGCAGGGTTTGGTCATGAAAGGATGCCATGACTGGGAGGTTATAGAGTGATAATGTTTAAACTTAAAAAGGTGATAATGATGGGGATCTTTACAGTTTTAGTGATAGGCGCAGTGCAGGTTGAAGCACATCCAACCGATGCCCAGCATAATGAGGAAGGTTATTATCGTGCCTTTTGGGTGCAAGCTTTCGCACCTGGGTTAAAAACCCCTGAGGAAATTGACCAGTTGGTTGAAGATGTCAGCCAGGCCAACATGAATGCCATTGTTGCTCAAGTGAGCCGGAGACATGATGCTTACTACCGGAGTGACGTATTGCCATTTACTGAAGACCCTGCAGTTCCACAAGGATTTGACCCGCTTGGTTATCTGATCGAAAAAGCGCGGGAAAAAGGCATTGAGGTCCATGCCTGGGTAGTGGTCGGTCCGATGTGGCACCCCATATACGGAGGAGAACCGCAAGATCCCAATCATATTTGGAATCTCCACGGACCGGATGCAGCTGATGATCAAACCTGGGTGACCAGGGGCTATGATGGTTCTGTTGGCAACCGTATGCAACCCTATCTCGATTTAGGGCATCCTGATGCAAGGGATCATGTGGTAGAGATGGTGACAGATATTGTTAGGAACTATGATGTTGATGGTGTTCATTTAGATTATATCCGCTATCCGGAAAATGCTGCAGGAAACCCAAAGGGTTGGTATGGTTATAACCCCACATCACTACAACGCTTTCAAGAAGAAACAGGTCGTACAGACCGTCCCGATCCAGCAGATCCACACTGGCTGGAGTGGAAAACAGAGCAAGTGAACACACTGGTTAAACGCGTCTATCTGGAAATGATGGCGATTGATAGCGCTGCCAAGCTGACCGCTGCGGTTGTTTCGTGGGGGTTTGACGATCCAAGGCACACCGAGTGGTGGGCAATGGATCCGGTTCAGCGTGCCCATCAAGATTGGAAACGCTGGGTACAGGAAGGGTATTTGGATTACGCATTCGTTATGAATTATGATCCAGATGCTGATCCTACCCGGGCAGCAAGATATGATGCTTGGATTGAGTGGCAAAAGGATTTGCCCCGCAACAGGGGGATCGTTATTGGACCAGCTCTTTATCTTAACGCACCAAAAGACAGTTTATCGCAGATACAGCGGGCGCTGCAACCGTCCCCGGCTGGCCGTCATGCAGAAGGCATAAGCCTGTATGTTTACAACGTATGGAGTAATGATAGTACGCCACGCGGGGAGATTATTCAAATGCTTCACGAAGCGACGGACCTAAACAACCATGAACCTCCGTTTGCTGCACCCGTTCCTGTACCGGAACCTGCCTGGAAAAAGGCGCCTCATGGGCACCTTTTAGGACAGGTACTGCAAGGGGAAGGAAAGATGCCCCTTTCGGGTGTCCATGTCCTGTTGCGCAGAGGAAACAATGGACCTGTTGCGGCTGAACTTTTAACAGACGCAAATGGTTATTTTAGTGTTACAGATCTAAAACCAGGGAATTACCGGGTAGAGATAAATGGACACAAACATGCCCAGCAGCTTACCATTAAACCACGGCAAGTGACTAGAGCGGAGCTAACCCAGTAAAAAGATATCTTAGTGATAAATATTTGCCAGGTTTTTCCTATTTCAGTCTGGTGTGGAGTTTAACATGTAAAACAGATAAGGGGGGCATTTCTGTGAAAAAGCGTTACTGTTACTTTGGTTTAAGTTTGTTATTGGTATTCGTCCTCTTAGCCGCCGGATGCACTTCCGAACAGACCGGTGGTGATAACAGCGCTCCTGAGACAAATGAAGGGCCGGCCGATTCAGATAGTAGCCCCGACCTTGAAGCAACTTTAAGGGTGTGGATTATGGAAACCGGTTCACCAGAGGAAGCGCAGGCTTATTTTGAAAGGATTAATGCCCAGTTTAATGAACGATATCCCAATGTTCAGGTCGATGTACAATTTATTCCCTGGCTTTCCGCCCATCAAAATTTGATCACAGCCATTGCCGGGGGAAATGCCCCTGACGTATCAGAGCTGGGGACCACCTGGGTTCCGGAGTTTGCCGCCATGGGAGCTTTGCTGGAAATGAATGCGTATATTAATGATTGGGGATTGGCAGACGGCTGGGTGCCTGCCTTGGAAGAAGCGGGCACTTATATGGAGAATTTATATGGCATACCCTGGTACGCTGGTTTGAGGCAGTTGATTTACAACAAAGACATTTTTGAGCAAGCTGGCGTTGAAGTGCCCGAGACATATGATGAACTTCTTGCCGTGAGCGAAGCGATTATGCAGAACACTGATGCCTACGCCTTTCCTGCAGTGGGGATATCGCAGCACTTTGTTTTACCTATGGTATGGCATTTTGGAGGTGAGTTGGCTGTATTGGAAGAAGGGGACGATAATGAATTGCGCTGGGTTTCCAAGATAAATGAAGCTGAGGCAGTGGAAGCCTTTAAGTTCTACACGGACCTGTATAAAGCAGGATATGTTCCTGAAGGGGCTGTCAATTGGTCTGTGCTGGACACACGGCAGGCTTTTGCTCAGGGAGACCTGGCCATGACCATTGACGTGGCCCCGGGGATTAATGCCATGATCAACGAAAATTCGGAGATCGCCGATAAGATTGGTGTGGCCCCGTTGCCATCCAAAGCCAATAATGCCAGTTTTGTGGGTGGATCAAATCTTGCCGTATTTAAACAGTCCTCCCACCCGGAGTTAGCTGCGGCCTATGTGAATGTCCTGTTACAGGAGGATAATATTGCTGAATGGGCACAACTGACTGGGTTTTTCCCGGGGACACTGGCAGGATTGGATAATCCGGTTTTTCATGAAGATGAACATTTAAAAGTGTTTGCTGATGCATTAGTCCACGGACGTTCCTATCCAGCCAGTCCATCTTGGGGGCAATTTGAGGGTGATAACCTGTTTGTTACTGCTGTGCAAGAAATCATGTTGGGCAATAAAACGGCTCAAGAGGCCCTTGACGAAGTAGCTGAAGCCATGAATAACGCATTTGAGAAGGAATAAGTAAAAAGAAATGGGTAAAACAAAGCAGGTTGGCAGCTGAACTGCCAGCCTGCTAGCTGAAATGGGGTTTGAACGATGAGAAATAAATGGCTGCCTTGGCTGTTATTGTCACCTGCCTTATTCCTTATTGTAAGTTTGACTGTTTATCCACTGCTCAACACCTTCTTCATTTCATTTCGTGAATATAATATGTATTCTCTGGTCACCGGGATGAGTGAATGGATAGGTTTTGAACACTATAAACAAGTTTTAAGCGATCCGTTTTTTTGGACTGTTTTACGCAATACGGTTATGCTCGGTTTTGCATGTGTGTGTGCCACCATGCTGGTTGGTCTGCTGGTTGCTTTATTACTGAATACAAATTTCAAGGGGAGTAAACTTTTGGGTATTGTGATTCTGATTCCCTGGGTTTTTCCTTCTATTGCAGGTGGGATAGTCTGGCGTTGGATGTTTAATGATCAGTACGGTGTGGTTAATTACGGGCTGACACGTTTGGGGCTGGACATGTTTGATGGTTTTGCCTGGTTTAATCAGCCGTTTACGGCCTTCTTTGTTATATTTTTAATGGTAGTATGGCAGAGTTTCCCTTTTATCGCTGTTTCCCTTTTGGCTGGGTTTCAGTCTATTTCCAGCTCGTTGTATGAAGCAGCAGAGATTGACGGTGCCAACAGCTGGGTGAAGTTAACCCATATTACCTTGCCTCTATTAAAGCCGCTGCTTTTAATCTTGTTTATCCTGTCCACCATCTGGAATTTCAAAATTTTTGATCAAATTTATGTCATGACTGAAGGAGGACCGGCGCGGGGCACTTATGTGTTGTCCTTATATTCTTGGAGTGAGGCCTTTAATGTTCTAAACTTTGGCAAGGCTTCGGCCATTGCTATGCTAATGTTCCTAGTGTTAATGGCGTTTATTATTTCTTATATTCGCCTGTTTAGAGAGGATAAGGAGGTGAGAGCATGAGCAACAAAAGCCCTTTGCAAAAAGTGCTGATTTACTTGTTTGCACTCATTGTATTTATTGTATCCGTGTTTCCTTTTTGGTGGATGGTTGTTAGTTCTTTAAAACCTGCTGCTCATATTTTCAGTTCCACGCCTAGTTTGTGGCCCGACACCATGACGCTGGAACATTATCTAAAAATTTTTTTGCGAGCCAACTTTTGGGTCTATTTTACAAACAGCTTAATCGTGGCCGGAATCGTTACTCTAATGGGCACCATGATCGCCTGTTTAGCAGGATATGCCCTTGGAAGGTTTAACATTAAAGGCAAAAACTTAATATTGTTGACCATTCTCAGCGTGCAAATGTTTCCTGTGGTTGTTCTGCTTATTCCTCTGTTTATTGTGCTGAGCAAGTTAAATCTGGTCAACACTCTGGTGGGGTTGGTCATCACCTATTTGACCTTTGCTCTTCCTTTTTGTATCTGGATGATGAGGAGTTATTTTTCCTCTATTCCTGCTGAAATTGAAGAGGCAGCATTAATAGACGGTTGCACGCAAATGCAAGCTTTCCGCAAGGTGGTTCTACCCTTGGCTTGGCCAGGCATTTCAGCAACCAGCGTGTTTGCCTTCATCATGGCCTGGAACGAGTTTGTTTTTGCTGTCACCTTTATTCAGGATGATCGTCTCCGCACGCTTCCCTTGGCTTTACAGCAGTTTTTCAGCCGTTTTACCGCCGATTATGGTGGGGTGATGGCTGCTTCCACGATCGCCACCATTCCAGTGTTGTTATTCTTCATTTTGTTTCAGCGCAAATTAACTAAAGGGCTGGTCCAAGGATCGGTTAACACTTAAGTGTTAAACGGAGTGCTTTTTTAAAAAGAGCAGCGGTATGATGTCAAGAGACTAATTTGAACAAAATCGCTGCTTTAACGGAGGTGTAGCGAAAAAAGGCAATAGGAAACTAAGCCC